>NZ_JAWOCL010000194.1:0-2764 GCF_046483825.1 Sodalinema sp. | reverse complement strand
TGCCCCATTTATAGCCACAGTCTGAACAAGTTTGAGATGTGGGTTCCCAACGACTGATAACATGGGTCTTCAGGATATACGGTGTGATTTGTTGCATTTGATACAAAATTGTAGGGGCGAAAAATTTTTCGCCCCTACAGCAACGGATGTAATCTGCCATAAATTCTCCTGATCACCCTAAACCCTAAACCAATATCGAGAAGCAATCCAAAGCCTTCTCACTCATTACGCCAACCAGGACTATTGTCAATCCAATCCTGACATTGAAACACAACTCATCTTTGATACCCAGCGCGATCATTATCAATGGATGGATGTAGGATGGCAAGAACTCACTCGGATTTATCGAACCATTATTCATTTTGATATTAAAGACGGAAAGATTTGGCTACAACAAAACCTGACAGAGTTGAATCCCGCCGAAGACTTAGTTGCAATGGGAATTGCACGAGAGGATATCGTCTTGGGGTTGCATCCCCCCTACAAGCGGCCTTATACCGACTATGGTGTCGCTTAGAATCCCTCCCTGGGACAGAGTTAACCCCATGACATCGCCAGGATTCGTCCCTAGACCCCCCAGGTACCCAGAAAATTATGTCAAGATAAGTAAAATAGCTCTTACGCAATAGACCTGACTGTGATACAAGCGACTGAAACCCGTTCCCAAACTCCCCAATCCCAAACCGAGGTAAGCTTCCACTACCATGTGGCCATGTCCCAGCCTCAATCCCACCTCCTGGATATCACCCTGGAGGTTCGCAACTGGACCGCTAGCCATTTAGACTTAACCTTCCCCGTCTGGACTCCCGGTTCCTATTTGGTCCGGGAATATGCGAAACAAATTCAAGAGTTGACCGCAAAAAACGATAGCGGAACCCCTCTAACTTGGCAAAAACAATCGAAGAATCAATGGCGGATTCAAACCGAAAATCAGCATAATCTCTCTATCTCCTATCGCCTTTTTGCTAACGAACTCACTGTTCGCACCAATCACTTCGATGATACTCATGCCTATTTTAATGGTGCGGCGACCTTTTTCTATAGTCCTGGACTCGAACATCACCCCATTAAAGTTACGATTCATCCTCACCATCCTGATTGGCAAATTGCGACAACTCTACCAGCGGTGGACAACAAACCCAACTGCTTTTACGCCGCCGATTTTGATACGTTAGTGGATAATCCCTTTGAAGTTGGGATTCAAGAGCGTCGTAGTTTTGAGGTCTTAGGAAAACCCCATGAGTTGGTGGTTTGGGGACAAGGAAATCTCAATCTCGATCGCCTGGTTCAAGATACCAAACGTATCATTGAACTCGAAGCCAATCTCTTTGACGGCTTACCCTACGATCGCTATCTCTTTCTCCTCCATCTGTCCGCTGGTGGCTTTGGTGGTTTAGAACATAAAACCTGTTGTTCCCTCAACTATCCTCGCCTAGCCTTCCAAAATCGCGATCGCTACCGTCGTTTCATGCAATTGGTGGCCCATGAATTTTTCCATCTCTGGAATGTCAAACGAATTCGACCGAAGGCGTTAGAACACTTTGACTATGAGGCGGAAAACTACACCCCCTCTCTCTGGTTCTGTGAAGGGGCCACCAGCTATTATGATATGCTGATTCCCCTTTGGTCAAAAATTTATGGCGGGAAAGCATTTTTGAAGATTTTTAGTAAAGATGTCACCCGCTTTTACAACACCCCTGGACGTTTGGTGCAACCGCTGAGTGAGTCCAGTTGGGATGCTTGGATTAAACTCTATCGCCGTGACGCCAACAGTGATAATTCGCAAATTTCCTATTATCTCAAAGGGGAAATGGTGGCGTTGATGTTGGATTTAACCATTCGCCGTAATAGCCAAAACGCGCGATCGCTCACCGATGTCTTGCGTCAGCTTTGGGATGAGTTTGGAAAACCCGAAATTGGCTATACTCCCCAACAACTACAAGCCGCCTTTGAAACCGCAGCGGGTCAGGATTTGAGCGAGTTTTTCCAACGCTACATCCACGGAACCGAGGAGTTACCTTTAAGTGAGTATCTCGAACCCTTTGGCTTACGGATTAAAACCGATGAAGCTAAACAACCGCCATTTCTGGGAGTACGGGTAAGTGACGATCGCGGAATCACCCTTGTCGATTTCGTTGAAGCCGGTTCCCCAGCGGCTGAAGTGGGATTGGAACCAGGAGACGAACTACTGGCGATTAATCGCTTGCGAGTCACCGCTGATGGCTTCGGCGATCGCCTGCAAGATTTTGACGCGGGGGATGAGATTGAACTGAGTTTCTTCCATCAGGATGAACTGAAAATGATAGGTCTAACTCTCACCGAACCCCGTCCCGCCAATTATACGGTGACGACAGTCGATAACCCCACTCCTGAACAGGCTCAAAATTTACAGGCTTGGTTAGGGGTGGAGATGACGAGTCTGTAACGACTCCTAAATCTGGCGAGAGGTGGGGGCCTCTCGTCGGAGTTGGGACAATTAGGGGTTTCTAGATTGCAAATGATAAAATAATATGATGACACTACAAGACATTATTCAATCCCTGGATCGTTTATCTGCTCGTGATCAAGAGGTGTTGTTTGAAATTCTCCAAAATAAACGGAATCAGGATAAAAAAATCCGCACTCTTGGCTCTCTCAGAGGTAAGTATGCTGATATTAAAACCAGCAGTGATGAGTTTGCATAATCGGCCACATATCTATGAGAATAAAAATGCCGAGCAATCCAATAACATACTTATATTTTATTTTTTTATAGTGAAACGCC
>NZ_JAWOCL010000277.1:0-5345 GCF_046483825.1 Sodalinema sp. | reverse complement strand
AGAGAATAGATTTCCTCAAACTGATCCACAAACACAATCAACGGCGACGTGTGAATCTCCGGTAACAGGGCCGCAATTTTGCGCAAACCACAAAACTCCGGTTCATGTCCCAACATTCCCGATTTCACCGCACAGGGTTTCTCTAACACCGCCAAGAACTCCTCACTTTTGGCGACTGGGGTGGGTTCGTTCGTCGCCACTTTCGCCAACACCATGGCCAAGGCTTCGAGAGGACGATGGCCAGGAATCAGAGTCGCCACCCGCACTGAGTCACAGACGGGGAGGGGATGACGCACCAACTCAGGAATTAAGCCAGCGCGAACTAAAGAGGATTTCCCACAACCCGAGGGACCATAAACCGGCAGAAATCGCAGCTGCTGATTCTGTTCGTAGAGATCCCGCAATTTAGTCCATAGGGTTTTGATTTGGCGATCGCGACCAAAAAAGCGTTGATAATCCCGTTCCTGAAACGCCAACAATCCTTGATAGGGATTCGCCTTGAGTTGAGCGGGAGTTGTCGTTTTTTCCTGAGTCTTGATGACACTCCCATAAATCGTCACCTGATTGTGATCACCCGACAGGAGGAAACTTCCCGCCTGCATCTCCCGCACGTTTAAGGCCGTGCTATCGACCATATTGCCGGTCACTTGGCTATCCTGAGCGGTCTTAATCTCTTGGCGAATCGACTCATTCATCAGAAGTTAACATCGCCTCCCACATTTCCCATTTCACCGACATTGGTGGCTTTACTATTGCTCATATTACCGATTACCTGTCCCCCCTTCATCTCATTAATGGTTTGCTGAATCCCTGGAGAACTGGTATCTTGTTCCGCCTCCGCCAAAATGTTGGCGATCGCCTCTTGTAATTGCGGGTCCTTTTCAATCATTTCAGCTAACTTGGCTTCAAAGGGTTTTTTCCAAGTATCATCCTCAGGATTTTTGGCCAACTCTTCCGCCGCCAGTTTTGCGGACAGTTCCTTCTCTAGCTTGGGTTGTAGAGCGTTCCAGAGTTGACAGGCTCGCTCCCAACCGGCTTGTCCCAGCTCACCAACGCTTCCCACCAGTTCCGACTCGCTCACCTTCTTGAGAAGGGCTGGCAAGTAGGGAATTAATAGACTTGAAACGACAGTAATGTTCATGGTCGATGCCAAAGGTTTTAGGACGGTCTCTCCTCTGATCTTAATCCCGTAGGGGAGACTGTCAATATTTTGGGGTTCCGTTGTTTCACTTCGTTACAGCAAAAAGTTTTATGAACCCGGAAGTATGGCTGCCGGGTTGGGGGTCTACCATGAACCTGATGATTGGTTTTTAGGTCATGCCTCAGTCTCGTCAACTTGAACGTTTCCTGCATATTGATGAACTCTTGCGTCAGGAGTCCCGTTACACGCAGGGGGACTTAGCCAGAGCCTGTGAGGTGAGTCAACGCCAGATTCGAGAGGATCTAAACTTTTTGCGCGATCGCTATGATGCTCCCCTAGTCTACAACCGCAAACAGGGTTGGCATTATACAGATTTGACCTGGCGTTTACCGTCCATTTCTCTGAGTCAGGGGGAATTATTGGCTCTGATGACCGCCTCGCAAACCCTCTCGGGATATGGTGGGGTCTATCAAAAGGAACTGCGATCGGCTTTAGATCAATTAGGGAAACGGCTCCCGGAACAGTCTCGTATTGATTTGCAACAACTGGCCCATGAACGGATGATTTTTGCCCCCAGAGCCAGTTTAAGTCTCGATCCTGAAATTTGGTGCACAGCGGTGACCGCAACTCAAACCTCTCGCCGCCTTTGGATGCGCTATTTCACCGCCTCTCGTCGTCGGGAAACTGAGCGAGAGTTTGATCCCTATGTCATCCATATATCTCGGGTCAATACGATCTACTTAATTGGCTATTGTCATTGGCGACAAGAGATTCGCTGGTTTCGTCTGGATCGGATTCGTGAGATTCAGCTTCTGGAAACCCCCTTTGAACGCGATCCGACGTTTGACGCTCGTCAATATCTCAGCCAGATTTTTCAGGCGGAGGTGGGGGGTGACCTTTGTGAGGTGGTTGTCGATTTCGATTCACAAACGACTCCATTTGTCAAGGAGCGTCAGTGGCATTCCAGTCAAGAGATTGAACTCCACGGCGATGGCTCAATGACGCTGCGGTTGACGGCGACGGGGTTAAATGAGATTAAACGTTGGCTGCTGGGGTATGGTTCGGGGGCGATCGCGCGTCACCCTCCTGAGTTGGTGAAAATGCTGCAAGATGAGACGGACGTAATGGCCCGACAGTACGAAACGGGAGGTTTTGAATGATGAACTACTTAGAATTGCAATTTGGACTTCGAGGAAAAACCCTTCCGGCGGATCATGGGTATTCTCTCTATTCCGCCTTAAAACAAACCGCCCTCAATGGGGAATCTCTTCCTCCCGAGGTTCTACTCTGTAGCGTTCCGGGGGTGGGCGATCGCAACGGGACTATTTTTCTGACTCGTTCCTCTCGTTTGCGATTGCGTTGTCCGGCGGAACAGGTGCAACAGTGGTATCGCAGTTTGCAAAATGTTGTTCTCGATGTTCGAGGTCATCTCGTGCGTTTAGTTCAGCCCCGTATGTCCCTCCCTCAACCCAGTCCCAGCCTGCGATCGCGTCTGGTCACCTTCAAACTCAAACAATGGAACCATCAAGAGGTTCCCGTCCATTTTCTCGCCTCCTGTCAGCAAGCCTTGCAAGCCTTAGACATTAAGGGAGAGGTCTATATTGACAGTAACGCCGACGGAGACTTAGCCCTGAGAGCCTTACAAGTTCATCATCGCAATATTTTAGGCTTTGGCATCTCTGTCGAAGGATTAAACGACGAGGACTCCCTCAAACTCCAATGTTCAGGCCTAGGAGGTCGTAAACACTTCGGTTGTGGCTGGTTTTATCCCATCAAGACGACTGGCGAGGACTTATCCCAATGAACAGAAACAGAACTCAACTCATACCCGATCGCCTGCTCGCGAAATCCCTTGAAGGCTCCTGGAGTGGCTCGTATAGCCTGGTGGGTCATACCGCTGATGTCGTCAAGGCGGTGACGCTGTTGATTGACCATCTCGGCGATCGCCTCAGCCAACAGTTTACCCTCAACGGGAATCTGGACGAGTTCAAAAAAACAGCCCGATTGGCCGCCTATTTCCATGATTGGGGGAAAGCTAACAATCACTTTCAGGGAGTCGTCCGCCAAAGGATGTCCCACGCTCACCCCAAACGCAATCCCAGAGTCCATCCCCAACTGGTCCGTCATGAAATCTTTTCCATGTTTCTGGTATGGGAGTTTCGGGAATGGCTGCAACAGGCCGATGGGGATTTTCTGACCGCCTTAGTTGTGGCCGGCGGTCATCATCTCAAGCTAGGGGGGAAAGGCGGCGCAAAAACCAATGATTTCGGTGAAATTCGTTGGGGATGCGGCGATGATCACATGAGGTTCTATTGCGATCATCGTAACTTCAAAGGTTTATTACGTTTTGGAGTCCGTCATCTCGGTTGTCCGGCGCAACTCAGGCTCTCTCGTTGCCCCAAGTTGCATTGGTCTCTGGCAGATTTGAAGGCACAACAGAACGCCATTCTCCAAGAGGCGTTGTTGGATTGGCAGCCTAATCTGGTTGGGCTGGCTCTTTTGAAAGCCATACTGGTGGCCGGGGATTCCATCGCCTCGGCGATCGCCGGCGGTGATGTTCAGCCGATTCAAATTGAGGATTGGCTTGAGCAAGCCCTCAACTGTACCCTAAGGGAAGCGGATCTCGATCGCATTATTGAACAGGGGTTAAACGGAAATCCCCCCCGTCCGTTTCAGTCAAAGCTGGCTGATGCACCTCGGATGGCGATCGCTCAGGGAGGATGTGGCATGGGTAAGACCCTTGGCGCCTACTTCTGGGCCAAACGTCATGGAATTAACCGCAAGTTATTTTTCTGTTACCCCACCACCGGAACCAGTACCGAGGGCTTTCTGGACTATGTTCAGGATGAGGTGAACGCCATTTTACGCCATTCTCGGGCAGATGTTGATTTAGACCTAGCGCGCACGGGAGAAGAGGAAGAGGCCGGTGATCAGATCGTCAATGAAGCGGCTCTCAAACTCCGCTCCTTTGATGAATATGGCGCCAAGATCATCGTGGCTACGGTTGATACCGTCTTAGGATTGATGCAGTGCCATCGCCGTCCCCTCTATAGCTTTCCGGCGATCGCCAATGGAGCCTTTGTGTTCGATGAGGTTCACTGTTACGACAATCGCTTGTTTGGTGCATTATTGCGGTTTCTAGAAACTGTGAAAGCTCCGGTTTTGCTGATGTCTGCCTCCTTTTCACCCTCGCAACTGGCGGCGATCGAACAGGCGGTGGGTCACCGAGTCCCCATGATTCCAGGACCCATTGACTTAGAACAACAACCTCGATATCGCTTTGAGCTTACAGATACCCCGAATTGGCAGCGAGTTGAAGCGGAACTGACGGCTGGGGGTCAAGTTTTGTGGGTCTGTAATCAAGTCAGCACGGCCATTGAGGTCTATGAGGAGGCGCAAGAACGGGGGTTGAAGCCGTTGCTCTATCACAGTCGCTTTCGCTATGAAGACCGCGTTAACCATCATCGAGCCGTGGTTAAGGCATTTAAAGAGGGGGAGCCAGTTTTGGCGATCGCCACTCAAGTTGCAGAGATGTCCCTGGACTTATCCGCTACCCTCTTAGTGTCTCAACTGGCGAAACCGGCTGCTTTAATCCAGCGGTTGGGACGCTTGAATCGTCGTTACTGTGGCTCTCCACGGGATGCCCTATTTTACCCCGATGATAAACGCTTTCCTTACAGTCGAGGGGAGCGCGAACAGGGACAAGTCATGGTCACTCGTTTCTCCGGTGATGTTAGCCAATGGGATTTGGCGCAATGGTTAGCACAACAAGATCAGGTTCTGACACCTGAGTCCGATTCCGTCTGGTTGGATGGCCAGTGGCGGACTTATCCAGGTCAATTGCGAGATACTGGGGTGACGGTGACGGCCTTACTCGAACAAGATCGAGACCAGTTCCAGGCTAAGACAGCCAAGCTAAATCGTTATACGGTTCCCTTAGTGGCTAATGTTAAACAAGTCAGTCAATGGGAGCGGTTTCGAGGTTATCCCATTGCACCAACCGCGCAGTGGTCATACTCTCGTGAAAAGGGGGCAGTTGCTGTGCCAACGTCTTCAGGAGATAATACAGCATGACTGAAATGAGGCTTTCACTTTTAGATCCCAATACCTTACTACCCCACCGCGCCGGAATTGCCGGTTTAGCCCTAGCCTTGGAGGGATTATCTCCCGATGAAGCCCCGGTGAGTTGGCAAGTGAGTGAAGA
>NZ_JAWOCL010000266.1:0-5895 GCF_046483825.1 Sodalinema sp. | reverse complement strand
CCCACCTCTCGCTACCTCCTCCCCGACAGTCTCGACCCCAGTCGCGGCAAACGGGCCGTCAAATGGCAAGTGCGAGACGAAGATGAAATCGTCTTTGGAAGCGATGAGATTGATGTATCCGCCGTCGAACAACTCGTCGATGCGGGACAGTTGCGGGCCATTGCCGAAGCCATGGTCTATCTCAAACAGGAATACTCAGGAACCCATAAGACCCTCAGACAGATATTAGACGAAATTGAGGGGGCGATCGCCTCCCAAGGCTTAGACATTCTCTCCCCCTTCCCCGTGGGAAATCTAGCCCAATTCCGTCGTTTTGAACTGGCCGCCGCCCTCAATCGTCTTCGACAACTTCAGGTTAAAACCCCATAATCCATTCATAAATATTGCCTAAAAAATAGGAGTTCAATAGACTGAACCCCTACCTAATTCAACAATTTAAAAACTCAACGTATCGCAATCAGGAAACCAGGGACGCAACCAACGAAAACCCAACAATGCAGAGGTTTTGCCCCTAGTCACTCGCCACGACTCAACCCATTACCAGGTGACAGGAAATGTCCTAGGAGTCGAACGGGGTGCCGGAGTCGAACGGGGTGCCGGGGCCGGAGTCGTTCGTGTTTCCGTCCTCGTCTCAGTCGTCGTCTCAGTCGTCGTCTCAGTCGACCGTTCATCTAACCGAGATTGCAAATCACCGGGAACAATCACCGTATCAATCTTGTGAATTACCCCATTATTGGCCGGAATATCCGTGTCAATGACCCGAGCGGGGCCAACATTAACCCGATTTCCCTGAACCCTAGCATTGACCGGGCCATTCAGCGTGTCCAACACTTCATTACCAATATCATTGGCTTCGAGAATTTCAGGAACAACGTGCATTCCTAAAACATCCTGCAACAAATCCCGATTCGCCGGGTCAGTTAAGGCATTCACCACAGACTGAGGTAAATCTTGAAACGCTTGGTCCGTGGGAGCAAATAACGTGAACGGTCCATCATTAGCCAAGGTGTCCGCCATTCCCGCTAATTCTGCCAATTGTAGCAGTGTGTTCATATCTCCGGCCGCCGCTAGAGAATCAACCAGACTTCCAACACCCAGTTGAGCCACTTCAGTCTCTAACTCAGGAGAGGAGGTCGTCACCTCAGCACGACTCGGAGTTACCGCCAGCGTTGTCGTACTCAATAGCACCATTGCACCCGTAAGCCATTGGAATCGGCGTTGAGAGTTCATATATCTTAACGTTTTGAACAACAGTCGCCATTCTAACGCAAGTTTTTGGGAATGTTGGGGAATCGGGGGAGAGAAGACAAAATGTTCGTCAATTGCGGGACACGGGACTCCCTTGAGCCAACCCTTGAGCTAACCTGCGATCGCTCTTCATATCCCAAACCCAAACATCAAACCCAAACATCAAACCCAACCGTCCCATAAATTCATTGAGCGATGTAAAACTATAAATAAATATGGTATAGTTTGAGTGTAAGATTTGGTCGCGATTACCATAGCGTACAAGGACGAGCGTTCCTTGCCCCAACTGAGCGAAAGCCAGTTTTCATCTGGATTAGGGGATAGTCATCAGCTCAGCCAGTTGACGTACAAGGCGGCATGGGATGGGAAAAATACCCTTGAGATTGACGGTTGAGATTGACTGTGTCTTAGCGAACTCTCAGATCTACCCGATGGGTTGCAACAGGTTAGAGAATGGGTCTCGAAACCTGCGAGCGTGGACTTGTAGAGACAATGGGAATCACCAAGACCGTACTCTAAATTGTCCATTCTCCCGGATGCCAAATGACACAGCAAATTTTCCCCAAATCTCCCGAACCCGATCGCCAAGACATTGAAGACTGCATCACCTGGTTGAGTTTTCATCGCATTTGGGGAACATTGAGGCCCGAGACGATCGCCGCGATCGCCTCATCCCTAAACCTGTTGCGGGCAGACTCCGACACCACAATCTACGACCAAGACACCTATCCCAAAGGGTTATACCTGCTCAAGTGGGGGACCGTCGAAATTTATCGAGCCTCCCCCGTCGGTCAAACCCATGTCATCTATCGTAACGCCGGGGAACTGTTCGGCCATATCTCCATCGGGGCGGGGGAAGACACAGACAATTATCGCTCTGGGGCGAAGACGATCAGCTGTAGCGAAATTTGGTTCTTGCCCCGCGATCGCTTCGAGGATCTCAAAACCGAGCATCCCGACATTAATAATGCCATCAATACCCTCTTAGCCCAAGATTTGCTGCGCTTTTCCCAACGTCTGGCCCAAGAACAAGCGCGTATTCAGGGATTACAACCCTATGTTCGCCCCCTCTCTCTCAACGAAACCATTATTGGAGAGACCAAACCCAGCCAGAAACTAGCCAAACAGGTCAAACAGGCCGCCGGAGACTTAAAACCCGTGTTCCTCCAAGGGCCATCAGGAAGCGGAAAAACCTTTATTGCCGGACTCATTCATCGCCAGTCTGGACTCAAAGATCGGCCCTTCGCCGAAATCGACTGTGCCCAACTGCCCTTAGATGGAGCGGGAGCGGTGAACACCGATATCTTATTTGGGCAGTATGACGGACTCCAGGGAGCGATCGCCCTCTTAGAACGAGGAACCTTAGCGATCACTAATATCCAACTCCTCACACGGGGCGATCGCGATCGACTCGCTCACTACCTCAAAACCGGACATGCGATCCCCAACGCCCCCGTTGAGATGCAGCAGCAGGTCATCGAGCAATCCTCCCCCACCCTCTCGGTGCGTCTCATCCTCACCAGTCCCCAAAAACTCCCCTTCTCCGACATCGATGCCCACAGCATCAAACTCTTCACCCTACCGCAACGGAAAGGGGATATCCCCGCCTTCGCCCACCATTTCCTAGACAAATTTTGTCGGGAACAGGGTCGCCCCCCCCTACAACTCGATCAAGCCGACTTGCGACGGCTACTCAGCTATGACTATCCCGGCAACATCGGCGAATTGGAAGGGATTTTAAAACGGGCCGTAGCCATGACCCCCGTGGGGCAGTCGGTCATTCCCGAACAAGTCTTGTGGTCCCTCGAATCCCCCAAAAACACCTTTCGAGTCGACTTACTCAACCAAATTCCTGGATTACGGCAATTCCTCTTAAGTGACTGGTGGCCCAAAGCCATTTGGTGGCCGATGATGCTGATTTTTATCCCCGTTACCGTGATGGGGTTGATTGGTCCGCAGACTCGGGATGCCAACGTAGCCTTGAACCTATTTTGGGCGTGGTGGTGGCCGTTTTATCTGCTATTGTTTCCCGTCATCGGCCGCCTCTGGTGTGCCGTTTGTCCATTTATGATTGTCGGAGAATGGGCCAGAACCGTCTCCCTGTGGATTTGGCCGAGGCAGTTATTACCCTGGCCGACCAAATGGCTGAACAAGTGGGGAGCGTGGCTGCTGTGGGCCGGGTTTGTCGCCATTTATCTCTGGGAAAAATTGTGGGATCTTCCTCATCGGGCCTATCTGTCAGCGTGGCTGCTGCTGGTGATTGCGGCGGGGGCGGTTATTTGTAGCGTCATCTACGAGCGTCGCTTGTGGTGTCGTCACCTCTGCCCCATCGGTGGCATGAATGGGATGTTCGCTAAATTGGCGGTGCTGGAATTGCGATCGACGCCGCAGGTTTGCGGGACCCAATGTCAGACCTTTGGCTGCTATCGAGGTAGCGATGAGACTCCCGTTAATTTTCCCGATGCCCTGCCCACAGAGGGACAGGCAACGGGGGGCTGTCCCCTGTATTCCCATCCAGCTCAGTTGCCCGATAATCGCGATTGTATGTTCTGTATGACTTGCGTCAAGGCCTGTCCCAACCGTTCGGGACAGTTGAATCTCCGCTTCCCGGCGGCGGATATTTGGGAAGGCCATCGAGGGTTCCCGGCGGAAATTGCCCTACTGCTGTTGCTGTTCGGTGGGGTGTTTATGCACCATTCTGAGGCGATTTTAGGCTGGTTCGGTTGGGGAGAGTTGGCGATCGATTCTGAGCATTTGGCGATCGCCATTCCGGTGGTTAGCCTCATCTTGTCCATCCCCCTGATTCTGACCTATACAGCTCACAAAATCGCTGGCTTCTTTGACGCCGAGATGCCGGAGTATCAAACCGTCATTTATGCCTACCTGCCCCTAGTTTTGGCGGGAAACTTAGCTCATTACCTACCCTCCGCCATGACCGAAGCCGGTCAGATTCTGTCCGTAACCGCTCGCACATTTGGCTTCAGTGGGGAGGGATTACCCACTCTAACCTGGAGTTTGGAGGTCGCCCAGTTTCTGCAAGGCGTGACCTTACTGTTGATTTTAGGATTTAGCATCTTTCCCCTGTTGAAAATCACGGGCCGTCCTCTGCTTAAAACAATGCCCCATCTTATTTTGATGGGGGTCATGGTTGTCGCCTGGTACGAGCTGTTGATTTAATCCCAAAGCATTTAAATCTAAACATTGAGCTTGTTTTTAGTGTTTAGTTCCTTGGATTTTTCGATTTTTTAAATCTCGTTTACAACTCTATTTTAAAACCCATGAAAATCTACAAAAGCATCAATGACGTCATTGGCAACACGCCCTTAATTCGATTGCAGCATTTGCCAAAACAGTACCACTGCAATGCTGACATCATTTTGAAACTAGAAAGTTTGAACCCAGGGCGATCCATTAAGGATCGCATTGCCGTGAGTATGATTAAAGAAGCGGAAAACGCGGGGTTGATTCAACGGGGACGTTCAACCATTATCGAGGCGACATCGGGTAATACGGGGATTGGTTTGGCGATGGTTTGTGCCGCGAATGGTTATCGTCTAATTTTGACCATGCCCGATAATATGAGTCAGGAACGGCAACAATTGTTAAAAGCCTATGGGGCTGAAGTCGTGACAACACCGGCTAAATTGGACATGGCGGGTGCGATCGCCCGGGCTAATGAACTTCTCGCGAGTATTCCGAATTCCTTTTCTCCCCAACAGTTTAGTAACCCCGCTAACCCCAAAATTCACTACCAAACAACGGGACCCGAAATTTGGGCGGATACCGAGGGAAAAATTGATGTTTTTGTAGTGGGTGTCGGCACTGGGGGGACGTTGACGGGAGCAGGTTATTATTTAAAACAGCAAAATCCAGAGTTGAAAATTATTGCCGTAGAACCCGCATCCAGTGCCGTTTTGAGTGGCAAAAATCGCGGCATTCATGATATCCAAGGAATTGGTGCAGGGTTTATCCCGGATGTGTTACGGGAAGATTTAATCGATGAGGTTGTCCAAGTGACCGAGGACGAAGCCTACAAATTTGGGTTACTTTTAGCCGAAACAGAAGGCATTATGAGTGGGATTTCAACCGGGGCTGTGGTGTCAGTCGCTTTGGAGATTGGGGCAAGTTCAGACGACTGCGATCGCACCATTGTCACGATTCAAGCCAGTGGCGGAGAACGGTATTTAAGCACCCAAATGTTTCAACCTCAATCCCTAGAAGCCGTCGTTCATTGACACCACTTATAGCAAAAGTTGGTCTGAATCGTACAAAAAATAGGGGATAAAAAGGCAACAGGCAAGAGGCATAACCCACCCCTAACCCCTCCCAGGAGGGGATGGCAAGAGGCAAGAGGTAGGGGATTCTCTCCCAACTCAGAGTTGTCCTCGGCCAATCTTCGATTGCTATATTATCTCTGGTTTCAGGCTATCGGGGCGACTCTGCCTCCCGATAGCAATTCCCTGTTCCCTGTTCCCTGTTCCCTGTTCCCTGTTCCCTGTTCCCTATTCCCTGTTCCCTGTTCCCTGTTCCCTATTCCCTGTTCCCTATTCCCTGTTCCCTATTCCCTGTTCCCTCGCCACAGATGTCAAACTAGACTAAAGCTCAACATCCCTCCTCCCTATGTCTTCATGTCCTCGATGCCAGCAA
>NZ_JAWOCL010000231.1:0-9107 GCF_046483825.1 Sodalinema sp. | reverse complement strand
AGATAATCGACGTTGAAGGCGTTTGAGAGCTTTCTGAGACTTTCTGAGATATCTGGGATTTTCCACCGTCTGACCGTCTGAGTCGGTGTAGAAATGATTTAATCCGACATCTAACCCGTCCGTTTTTCCAGTGGGTTCTCGTTCCTCTAACCTTTCTTGGTCGATACAGAACTGAACGTAGTATCCATCAGCGCGACGGACTACTCTCACCCGCTTAATCTGCTTTAACTGGTAGAAATGCAAGTCACGAGTCCCCCACATCTTGAAGCTGCCCGCCTGGAATCCGTCAGTAAAGGTAATCGTCCTTCTCTCCTCTGACAGCTTCCAACCTGAGGTTTTGTACTCGACTGAATCGCGAGTTTTAGGCTTTTTGAATTTAGGAAACCCTTTTTTACCGGGAATCTTTTTCTTACAGTTCTCGTAGAAACGCGCAATAGCTGCCCAAGCCCGTTCCGCCGAGGCTTGACGAGCCATTGAGTTGAGCTTTTTTGCCCAAGGAAACTCTTTGGCAAGAACCGCACAATAGGCGCTCAGTTCATACCGTCCAACTCCCTTGTTGTCCATCCAGTATCTCAGGCAACTGTTACGAACAAACCGAGCCGTCCGAATGGCCTCATCTAGCCGTTCGTATTGCTCTTTGGTTCCTTCTAGCTTAGCCTCAAATACCAGCATGACACCCTTCAGTCATTTGACGGAATTGTACCACATTGTACTACAGTGGTTGCCGCGATTCATCTCAACGTTGAATCAAAGATTACAACGTGAGCCTTCTCGCGGATTAAGGTAATCTAGGAAGAGGTCACCCGCCTGTCGAGACCCACGACAGCCAACGGCGGTGGTCATCTAACTTTTGCCAGTCTCCTGGCGACGTAACTACACCCTTATCGATGTGATGTATTCCCAACTTTCCTTAGCTTTTCTGACTCCTGCGGACTTTTTGCAAACGACCCTTTGGTCGTTGGGCTTCACGGGCCTGTTTGCGGTTTTAGCCCTACTGGCCTTTATCTTGCAATGGGGCATTCGCTTTCGACTGGTGGGCATCACCGGCTTTATGGCCGTGCTAACGGTCGGCTTATTCTCCCTGAGTCTCTTTCCGATTACCACAACCGTTGTTCCCGGTTCGGTTCCCTATAACGTTGTTTATGACAATGGTGCCGGACAGGTCGTGATTAAACTCCCGGTGGAGATCAATGAACCTCAACTCGAAGCCACGTTACGTCAGGCGGCGATTAACCAGTTCTCGCCAGGGCGCATGGGGCAAAACCTCTTAATTCGTGGCCGCGTGCTTCTGCATCCCGAAGAGGGGATTACGGAGCCTCTCTTTGTCGGTCAGGTGCGGCGATCGCAGTCCGATGGCGATGAAAATGACTTCCAAATCGAGGTCAATCAATCGGCCCTGGCGCGACTCCCCCAAGCCTCTGAGAGTTAAGCTGAGAGTTAATGGCCCAGAAAAAAGGAGACTCCCTGAATTGGGAATCTCCTTTTTAACTATTTTGTTGGAGTGAGTCGTGGCGTTGGGTTACGCCGACGGCTCATCATTGGCAGAGTTAGGACCCAGAGTGGGAACCATAGCCAACTTAACGGACGACTTCGCGGCTGGCTTCCATATCAATGGGTTTCATGAAATAGAGTTTCACGAATTGCACACCATTGTTCGCCAACAGGGGCAGTTTCTTGAAGAACTTGACCACACCCGGCCCGTTGGAGTTGTCAATCTCCCGTAGCTTCTCGTTGTTGGCCACACAGCGATCGAGGCGACCGTAGAACTGAGGGTTGTTGACATCAAGTTTAATCGGGAAGACGCGGGCGGCGGTTTCGTTGGTCTGTTCAATCACTTCGATGTCATATTCACGAGCATCGAGGCCAAGGATTTTATAGAACCCAGACCGTTGTAGGTCATTGAGGTACATGGTGGCGAAGACCGACAGCAGGAAGAAACGGCTCCAGAGACGAGCTTTCCAATCGTTGAGATATTGGGGTTGAGCGCGCATGATGGCGTCAAAGAAGTCACCATGACGGTTCTCATCCTGGCACCAATTCTCGAAAAAGCGGAAAATCGGATAAATCCGGTCTTCTGGATGCTGCTCAAGATGGCGATAGATGGTGATATAGCGCCAATAGCCAATTTTCTCAGAGAGATAGGTGGCGTAGAAGATGAACTTGGGCTTAAAGAAGGTGTATTTCTTGCTCTTGGTCAGGAAGCCGAGGTCTAACTGGAGGTTGAAGTCAGACATCGCTTTGTTGAGGAAACCCGCATGACGAGCTTCATCGCGCGACATCAAGTTAAAGCACTCAGCTAAGACGGGGCTGCTATCTTTGAGACGCCGTCCGAGTTCCTTATAGAGTAAGAAGCCCGAAAATTCTGCGGTGCAGGAGCGTTCTAGGAACTCAATGAATAGCCGACGCTCCTCGCCGGTAATATTGTCCCAAGACTGGTTGAATTCCTCGTCCCGAACAAAATGATGTCGGTTGTAGTCAACTCGGAACTCTTCAAGGATGGCTTGCAGTTCATCTTCGTTGACTGAGATGTCCATTTGGGCCATCTCTTCAAAATCAGTGGTGTAAAACCGAGGGGTGAGAATCGTGTCTTTGGCGGGGGCTTTGACGCCAGGACGAATCTCATCGGCGACGGGTCGTTGAACGGAATCTACCATAGGATTTTTCTACTCGTTTCCTATCACTGCGATCAGGGGCTTGTTTTAGATTTAGACCGTGACGAACGGGGGTTGAGTCCGTCAGGGGTCGGCGAATGCTAAAGGTTTGCCGAAATTGCGCCGAAATTACTATTGGTTTTCAGTGTACCAATGTTGGGAGAGGGAGACGGCGGGAATTTCGTTAAAAGTTATAACAATCTGCAACATTCCGTTACAAAACCGAAATGCGGCCAATTTGTCACAATGGGAGTTGAGCGGGAGTTGAGCGCGATCGCCCGATGTCTAAAATCGCTCGTCTGACGTTGTCTTGACCGTCTCTGCGCTCGCCACTTCCCCTTGACGCTTCCCCTTGACGTTTTCTGTACCCGCAATGACGTTTTGTCTCAACCCCGACTGTCCCCACCCTCAAAACAGCAACACCGCCTCCATCTGTGTCAGCTGTGGTTCTCCGCTCTTGGTGGGCGATCGCTACCGTCCCCTGCGGGCGATCGCCGTGGGCGGATTTGGCCGCACTTTTCTCGGGGTTGACGAATACAAGCCCTCGAAACCCCCCTGCGTCATCAAACAATTTAGCCCACGGGAACAGGGAAGCCAGAACCGCGATCGCGCGGCGCAACTGTTTCAGCAAGAAGCCACCCGCCTTGATGAACTCGGCAGCCACCCCCAAATCCCGGATCTGCTGGCTCATTTCCAGTGGAACCAACGCCAATATCTGATTCAAGAGTTTATCAACGGCTGTAACCTCGAAGACGAACTGCAAAGCGCCGGTTGCTTGAGCGATCGCGAAATCCTCGCCCTCCTCAAAGACATCCTACCGGTGCTTCAGTTTGTCCATGATCACAAAGTCATCCACCGCGACATCAAGCCAGCCAATCTGATTCGCAGTCAGAACGGACGACTGTACCTCGTCGATTTTGGCGCCTCTAAACTCGCCACCGCCGCCAGTTTAGCCCTCACCGGAACCAGCATTGGCTCAGCCGGCTATGCCGCCCCAGAACAAGCGATGGGCAAAGCCACCTTTGCGAGTGATATTTATAGTCTGGGGGTCACCTGCATTCATCTGTTGACCAACATTGCCCCCTTTGATTTGTATGACAGTAACGATGGCAAACTACGTTGGCAAGATTACCTCGACCAAGGACAACAGGTTGATCCCCATTTACTGAAGGTCTTAGACAAAATGGTGGAAACCGCCACGGGCCGACGTTACCGTTCACCAGCGGCGATTCTTTCGGACTTAGATAATCCTCGCCCGAGCTATGTCGCGAAACCTCAGGGGAGTTCAGCCAGCCCGGTTTCACTCACAACCGACTCTCCGCAACCGGGCTATTCCCTGTTTGACTCGTCCAATTTGGCTCCGACTTCGGCGAAACTAGAGGAAACTCCCGAATATCAAGCTCGCGTTCGCACGAGCTATTTTTTGTGGTTGATTGCCTTCTTTGTCGGCTCTACGGTTCGTCCCTTAAAGGGGCTACACCGATTTTATAACGGCAAAATCTTCACCGGACTTCTCTGGATGGTTCCAGTGGTTGGAGACATTGGCGGCTTGATCGATTTATTCCTGATTCCGGGGATGGCGCAGGAGCAGGAGGAGAAAATTCGGGCAAATTTAGGGGTATCCGATTCAGGGGTGCCGCTGATGCCTCAAACCTCGATTAGTCGGGTTTTACCGCAGGCGACCCAGGATGAACAGGTGATGAAGCTGCTGGAGGTGGCCCAGCGCCAGGGGGGACAACTAACGGTTACGCAAGCGGTGATGGCGACGGGGTTGTCCTTTAACCTGGCTGAGAAACTTTTGATGGAGTTAGCGAAAACGGGATATGTGGATGTGGGTAATGATGAGACCACGGGGGCGGTGGTCTATCGCTTTCGGGAGTTGTGAGGGTTGGCTAGGGGGCTACTGACACGCGATGGGGGCGATCGCCGCTGCCCAGCCTTGAGCGCCCGCATGGGGGGCAATGTCGGCATCGAGATGGCTCAGGCCGGGATGAATGAGTCCTTTGTTGTTGGGGATAATGATAGGGCGATCGACGGTTTGCAGCATTTCTAAATCATTGGGACTATTGCCCAGTCCGACGGTGGTTAGGGGACCTGAGTGCTGATACTGCTCAATCAACCAGCGAACGGCTTGACCTTTGCCGGCCTGTGGCCCGATGAGATGGGAGAAGCGATCGCCGACAACAACGCGAACCCCCAGATCAGCCGCTGCCGCCTCAATCGCTTCAGTAGAACAGTATCGCGGGGTCACGAAGGGTTCGCTAAATTCCCGAGTTTGTGCCTGTCCCGCCGCCTCAGGAGACAATCCAGTGATGGCGGTGAGATCGGCAACGGTCAAATCGCCAAATCCTTGTAACTCCACTCCCAAGCGTTGACTCAGTTGTGCTAGGGCCGAGCGAGCCTCTGAATAGAGTCCCCCCAATCGCTTGAGCTGATACCCTTGCCAGGATTCAGTCTCTTTTAGTTCAAAGCGGCTGTCGTCTGGGTGTATAAAGATGCCACTGCCGTTTTCGACGATGAAGGGTGATTCTAATTGCAGCTTCTCGAGTAGGGATGTGACTTCAATACGAGTTTTACTGGTGACAGGGATGATGGGAATTTGTTGTTGTTTGAGGAGGACGAGGGTGGGGATGGCTTCATCAAAGCGGTAATCATGGCTATTGAGGAGGGTTCCATCGAGATCAGTGAAAACAACGACAGTCATCAGGAGTTTGGTTGATTATGGATTGGGGTTAGCCGCCGCTGACGGGAGGGATTAAAACCACTTCGTCGCCGTCTTGCAGAAGCGTCTGTGGGCTAACAAACTCTAGGTTAATGCCAAAGCGGGTTAGATCTCGCCAGTTCTGAAGTTGGGGATGCTCGGCAAGACAGCGATCTAAGACGCAGGAGACGGGGCTGTTCGCTGGGAATTGCCAGGTGAGTTGGTCAACCTGATAGGCCTCTTGATAGGCGGCGAAGAGTTTAACGATAATGGTGATTGGCTCAGTCGTTGGCTCGATCATGGGTTGGGGGTGGCTGCGAGTTTGGGAAGAGGGGACTATAATTTTGATTATTGTACTTAAAGGTCAGAGCGCAAGGACGTTTTATGGGTCGTGGAGGCAAACGGGTTGGCGCAGGTCGTCCCCCAGGAACGGGAAAATATGGGGAACCGACGACAGCGATGCGCTTACCGATCAGTCTGGCTGAGCAACTCCAGGAGGTTTTGGCCACCTGGGATCGCTCACGATTCGAGGCTATTGTGCCACAACTACAACGCTTGCGGCAGAGGAGCGGGCAGCAGAGGGGGGAGGACTCGCCGCGTTTACCGCTCTATTCTCATGCGGTGGCGGCGGGGTTCCCCAGTCCAGCGACGGATGAGATTGAGGAAGAGTTGGATCTCAATGCGTATTTGACGACGCACCCGGAGGCGAGTTTTTGTGTCCGCGCCATGGGGGATTCGATGATTGAGGCGGGGATTCAGGCGGCGGATTTGTTGCTGGTGGATACGGTTCCTGAACCGGAGGATGGGGATATTGTGATTGCGGTGGTGAATGGGGAACTGACGGTGAAACGACTGCGCTGTGAGGGCGATCGCCTGGCTCTGGTTCCTGAAAACCCAGAGTATCCGATTCTCTGGCTCACGGAGGCGATCGAGTTTTATATTTTGGGGCGAGTTACCCATGTGATTCACGCTCTCTGATAGGGCGCTGAGGTTGGAGGCTGAGGGCCGCAGGTTGGGGTCTCGCCGTCACTCTAGGCAAAAAAAACTTAGGCTTCGGGGGATCTGCTACGACAATTCCTTTACCTACCCCGCGAGAAGGCTCACGTTGTAATCTTTGTATTCAACGTTGAGATGAATCGCGGCAACCACTGTAGTATAATCGGGAAATACTTCAAGGTAAGTAGGCAGCGTAAAAACTTTGCCATTAAGATGGCATCGTGCGTCAGCCAGTCTCACGACTGGGTCGCCTATGAGGACTTGAAGGTGCAAGACCGGGTAAGGAATCACAATCTTCAGTCAATAAGTAAGTACCGTAGGGCATACGGAAACTCACGCCTCCGGAGATATCGACCTCTGCCTTGGTGGGGAGACTCCTCAAGGTAAGCCGAGTCGTAGAAAGAGGAAACCTCATCAGTGATGGTGGGAATTCCACGCTATATTCTTTGAATTAGCGTGGGAGGATGTCAAAATGTCTTAAGAGAAGTTTGAAAATTCCTAAGGAATTGTAAGGAGTAGGCATGGTTAGCCTCGATCGCGTCGCAGACATTATCCGAACGGAACTCGGTGAAGCCGAAGTGCAGGTTCGGGACCTCACGGGTGGCGGAGATCACCTCGAAGCCATCGTGGTTTCCCCGAAATTTGCTGGCCTATCCTTGGTGAAACAGCATCAACTGGTTTACGGTGCGTTGCGTGGTGAGTTGGCTTCTGAAGCTATCCACGCCCTAGCGCTGAAAACCTACACTCCAGAAAAGTGGGCGGCCGCTAGCCAAGTTGGCTAAGCTGAAAACCTCCCTCGTCTGATGAGTTCTCGGAACTCCGTTGACCAAAAATTCACGCTCAATTCACATTATTAAACTGCCATGACTCCAGATGTTAAGCAACGAATCGACGACTTGTTGAAACAGCACAAAGTGCTGGTTTTCATGAAGGGAAATAAACTGATGCCCCAGTGCGGCTTCTCGAATAATGTCGTGCAAATGCTCAATAGCCTTGGTGTTCCTTATCAAACGGTTGATGTTTTAGAGGATTTTGACATTCGCCAAGGGATTAAGGAGTATTCTAACTGGCCGACGATTCCTCAACTCTATATTGATGGAGAGTTTGTCGGTGGCTCGGATATCGCGATCGAACTCTATCAGAATGGTGAGCTTCAGCAGATGGTAGAGGTCGCCTTAGCCTCCTAATCCTCTCGCTTGACTCTGTTGAGCCTCCCTGATTTTTGGGGAGGTTTTTTTGTTTTGTCAAGGGTTTGGTGATTAAACTTTGTTAAGATTTGTGTTACGATCAGGGAAGAACTCCATAAATTTCTAAAGAATATGAATTTTTCCAGCCTAGCCAACCTCCCGGATTACAGCATTGTTGTCATTAGTTGTATCTTTGCGATCCTCTGCGGGATTGTCTTTAAGGATATTTTGGAATATCAATTTTCTCTGTGGAAGTCGAAGGGAAATCCGTCGGAAATTCACTATAAAACGCCGAATTTGAAGGTGGCTTATTTCTTCACTTGTCTGTTTGCGACGATTTGTGTTTGTACGAGTTTATCGACGTTTGATGTTCCGCCGCTGTTTGCTTATCCTTTAGGGGCGATCGTGGTGATTCCCACGGCGATTTTAGTTTGGGTGCAATTGGATTCGATGTTGTCTCTGGCGGCTCGGGAAGGGATTGACTCGATTCGCATTGATGTGGAAATGAGCGATCGCGAGGCCTTTCAGGCGAATAAGAATAGTTAGCATTTACGGGAGGCTCCGCCTCCCCCAGAGCGTGTCACAAGGCAAAAAGGATCGCGTGACGATGTTACCGCCGACCGGGTTTTGATTGATGAGAGCCGAGGGCGGTCGATCGCCAGCCGCTTTAAGCTTGGATATACGGGTATCTTGGGGATTTTAGTCGAGGCGAAAAGCCAAGGTTTGATTGCTCAGGTCAAACCTCTATTGGATGCTTTGGTTAATGAGGCTGGGTTTTGGGTTGCAGAACCTCTGTATAGTCTTGACTACTCCCCGCGCTAAAGCGACGGAGATTCCCCGGAGGGATTTCAGAACTTCCGACAAGTCGGACTCATAGGCGAAGTCAAATACGCCTCTATAGGTTGCCCGAAGGCTTCCTTTTACTTATTTTCATTCAATCGCCTTTTGTCTCTCGCCAATGAAACGTCTTTGCTGCCGACATTTCTGCATGATGCAAGTCTGCCCTCACGGGATGTTAAGCCCCTTTCATTTGGGTCATAGAGAAGACGATACGATTCTATCATAGTCA
This sequence comes from Sodalinema sp., assembly GCF_046483825.1. Lineage (NCBI taxonomy): Bacteria > Bacillati > Cyanobacteriota > Cyanophyceae > Oscillatoriales > Oscillatoriaceae > Sodalinema > Sodalinema sp. The sequence continues at coordinate 503 of NZ_JAWOCL010000231.1, read as the reverse complement.
TTGCGGCTAAAGCCGCCGAGTCGTTTTTCCGCCCCGCTTTAAAAAGACGGAGCTACCAAACTCCCGATTTTTTGCCGTGTTTTGCAACTGGTTAGCGAGGTTGATTGATTCTAGTTTTTCCAAATCGGTCGAGAGTGCTTGAGAGAGATGGCTTCACGACCGAGCGAGCGCTATCAACGGAATAAGACGATCGCCGCAAACTCGTCTGGAGTGACGCGCAGTGTAAGGTCGCTGGGCGGTTGCATGATGGGGGCGATCGTCGTTGCCAGCCTCTTTGACCTTGCGGATACTTCGGGGTTGGCTTCTATTGTATTGGGGGGTTGGAGTGGCGATCGCTGGGCGGATGCCTAAGCTGCTTGGCGAGGTTGCGCGGTTATTTGCGTGCTGCTTTGCCGTGTAACGGTTCTGGTCAGCGGTTGTCGATACCTTTGCAACTCCACAAACGGCTCTCGTCAATCCGCTGCACCAGAGTGTTAGCCTGCCAAGTTGCAACAAAAGGTGCT
>NZ_JAWOCL010000219.1:0-8471 GCF_046483825.1 Sodalinema sp. | reverse complement strand
CCCTGACTTTGAGCCGCACTTCCCCGCTCAAACAACTCATCCACCGACTGGGCCACCCCAACCTGAGGAATTAGCAGGAGAGACAAGCCCAACACCCATGCCATCACTGTGCGCGTCACCATCGACCGAGACCTCCAACAAACCTGATTCCAGTATAGTAGGCAGTAGGGGGGAGGGCGACCACAAGGGTTCGCTCAAAAATATCGTTAGGGGGTTGGGCGACCACAAGGGTTCGCCCCTACTCGAAAATATCGTTAACCGTTAATGCCAGTTCAGGAAATGCCCCTGACTCAACCCGGTCTTCTTCTCGAAATTGCTTCACTTCATACTCCCCATCAACCATCGTATAAATTGAAAGAGTTGGCGATTTGGGATTGCCAATAAACCGCCGTCCTCCCAATCCCAAATAATCGACAATCCAATATTCTGGTATCCCCATTCCCTCATAGTCGGCTAGCTTCCGTAGATAGTCATTTTTCCAGTTTTGACTCACGACTTCTACCACAAGCTGCACCGAACTCCCCGACGTCACAATTGACTCTTTTTGCCAGCGAGGTTCCTTAGCCAACTCCTCCTTATCTAGTACAATCACGTCTGGCTGATACCCTGATTCGGTCTCCAGGGGTTTCAATAAACAGGCACCGGGAATCGAGTACGGTAATTTGAGCCGTCTGATTTCAACATGAAGTTCTCCGGTGATACATCCTGTGATGTTGGAGTGGGTTCCAGTGGCTAACGGCATTTCGATAATGGTTCCGTCGTAGAGTTCGTATTTGCAGTCTGCATTTTCGGGATACCAGGCCACAAATTCATCGAAGGACACGGGTTTTGTAATTGTCTGAATCATGGTTATTTTGAACGTCTAAGACTCGGGTTCACTGTCTATGGTCACATCTTGCAATTCTTCATCAAAACGGACATAGAGGACATTGGGGCGACAGCAGACTTGGCAATCTTCGACATAGGATTGTTGCGCCCCGGCACTCCAGTCGACAAAGGTACTGTTTTCCTCGCCACAATAGGCGCAGCTGTAGGTTGCGGTGTTTTGCATGGGGTTGTCTCTGGGATCAGTTCGAGTTGGCCTGGCGTTCACATTCGCGTTTTGTTACCTCATGGCGATAGCGAAACATATCTCGGAGACGATCGCCGACAAACCAACCCAGCAAGGGTTCCGAGAGGGGCGACAAGGGGATTTCATAGGTAATACTATCGGTGAGGCGGGTTTGGCCGTTGTCCTCGCTGAATTGGTGGCGATGTTGCCAATAGTCCATGGGGCCGTCGAGTTGTTCGTCGGTGAAGAGATAGGGGCGATCGCACTCCGTATGACGGGCCAACCAGGTGACGGGAAACGGCCCGAGATAAATCTTAAACTCCGTCATCGCCCCCACATCTAAGCCGCCTTCGCGTCGCACCACCTCAACGGGTTGCCAAGGGGGAGTTAGAATTTGCAGAATATCAGCTCGTTCGTGAAACTGCCAGACGGTTTCAATCGGTGCGTCAATTTGGCTCGAATAGGTAAATGTCAGCATAATTGCCCCAGTTTGTACTTCTCATCCTACCGCGATCGCCCCCATGACTCAATCCACTCGTTCTTTGCGAGACTCCCTCGTTCTCTATCTCCTTCTTAGCATCATCGCCCTGATGATGCTATTTCCCCTTCTCTGGCTGTTGAGTACGGCCCTCAAATCTCCCCAAGAAAATCTCTTTCAAATTCCGCCTCAATGGATTCCCCAACATCCCACCTTGGAGAATTTCGTCACGGTCTGGACCAGTCAACCCTTTGGCCGCTATCTTTTTAATAGTAGTTTTGTTGCGGTCTGTACCGTTGTCTGTAATCTCCTTTTTTGTTCCCTCGCCGCCTATCCCCTAGCTCGACTGGAATTTCGCGGGCGAGGGGTGATTTTTGCCGGTATCCTGGCGACTCTCGCCATCCCTTTTCAAATCATCATGGTTCCCCTCTATGTCTTGACGGTACAATTGCGCTTAAACAACACCTATTTAGGGATTATGTTTCCCTATTTGGCGGGCGCGTTTGGTATCTTTCTCCTACGTCAAGCCTTCGCGGCGGTTCCCAAGGAACTTGAAGAAGCTGCCCGCATGGATGGCTGTTCTGAATTGGGAATTTGGGGTCGAATTATGCTTCCGGCAATTCGTCCAGCCCTGGTCACGTTAGCGATTTTTACGTTTATTGGGTCTTGGAGCGATTTTCTCTGGCCACTTATTGTTTTGGATCGTCCAGAACTTTATACGTTACCTCTCGGGGTTGCTCAACTTTCTGGGGCATTTTCCCTCGATTGGCGACTCATTTCTGCTGGGGCAATTCTCTCGATTGTTCCTGTTTTAGTTCTCTTTGTTTTGGTTCAGCGTTATATTATTTCGACGAATGCTAGTAGTGGAATTAAGGGGTGATAGCTTCTCGAAAATGGTGCGTTCCGGCAAGGTTTAAGTGAGTCGTCTAATGTCAAAGTTAGCGGATGCCGGAACACACCCTACCACGTTTTTCTGTTCCCTGTTCCCTGTTCCCTGTTCCCTTCTTCTTAAACCATGACTCCTAACACTAATTATCTCGATAAATGCCTAAAAGAAAAAGCCGATAAAAATGAAAAAGACCGTCAAAGAATACTCAAAGATGTTCAAGCATGGCTCGACGAATTTGGTTCAGAGTATGGAGTTCAGCAAGCCTATATTTTTGGTTCCCTGACCTATCCCAATCGATTTCATGAGGAATCGGATATCGATATCGCCGTGGAACAAGCTGATCCGGTGGGCTTCTTTTCTATGATTAGCTTTCTCATGACGGATTTCAACCGAGATGTGGATGTGATACCCTTAGATAAATGTCATTTTGCTGACAAAATTCGCAAAACCGGAGTGTTATGGACGAACAAAAACGACGTGTCTTGACCATTGATTTAAATGCTCAAATGAGATGACGAAACACGCCTAAAAAATACAGAAAACGGTGCGTTCCGGCAAGTATTAAGTGAGTCGTCTAATGTCAAAGTTAGCGGATGCCGGAACACACCCTACCACGTTTTCCGTTTGCCTTTAATGACAGATTGAAACCCTTGTTATAGTGGAAATATCCTCTTGGGTTCTCCTACAATTTTGTATGCAAAACTGCAAGAGTGTGTCGGGGAATTTCTCAGGCGGTTAGAGACTTGGAGTGAGGGCTAAACGGGCGGTTCCATAGGCGGCTTCCGTGTCTTGAGACGGAGTCACCGGAACACCGAGGCGGGCCTGTCGCAGTTGTTGCCAAGCGGCATTGTTGGCGCCACCGCCGGCGGTGTAAACTCGTTGCAGAGGCGTTGCACCGAGTTCTCCTAAACGCTGATAGCCCTGGGCTTCGATTCGGGCGATACTGTCGAGAAGTCCGTGGAGAAAGGCGACGGAATCCTCGGGTTTGGGGTCTAAGTTTGGGGGATAATTGGGGTCGTTGATGGGGAACCGTTCCCCCGGTTGCGTGAGTGGATAGTATTGCAGAGGACTGGGAGTTGTGGGGAGGCGATCGCTCAACTCTTGTAACTCCTGATTGCTGAAAAACTGCTGTAACACCGCCCCGCCGGTATTTGACGCACCCCCCGTTAACCATAACTCTCCTAAACGATGGCTATAAACCCCATAGCGGCTATCATCGACTCGCTGACGACTGAGGAGTTTTAAGACTAAGGTTGACCCGAGAGAGGTCACGGCATCTCCCGGCTGCTTGGCCCCACTGGCGAGAAACGCGGCTATGCTATCGGTGGTTCCGGCGTGAACCTGACAGTCGGGGGGAAGCCGAAACCGTTGTGAGATGGCTGATGTGATGGGTGCGATCGCCTCTCCTGGGGCCACCACCCGAGGAAGTCGGGGGCGATCTTGGGGAATCCAGTCGGGATAGACTAAAAATTCAGGATCATAGCCGAGTTTTAGGGTGTTGTGATAGTCACTAATCCCGAGTTGGCCATGGAGTCGGAAACTTAGCCAGTCGGCTTGATGGACAAAATAGCTGTTCGCTGTGGGGGAATGGGTTTGACGACTCCAGATGAGTTTACTAAAACTGGAGGTACTGCTGGCCGCCGGATGACGCGGGGGAACCCGCTGTTGCACCTCTGAGGCAACTGAGGCCACGGACATGGCCCGAGGGTCGTTGTAGAGTAGGATATCGGAGATGGGCTGTCCTCGCTGATCGCAGAGAAATACCGTTCCCGACGTTCCATTGACGGCGATCGCCGCCATCTGTTGCCGAAATTCCTCAGGAATGCGATCTAAAACAGTAGACAAGGCCCGCCACCACGCCTCGGGTGTTTGACGTTGCAACGCCACTCGTTGCGTCCAAACCGGAGTTGCGGCGGTATCAATCAGGATCGCCCGTACCCCCGATGTGCCAAAATCAACGCCAAGTGCATATCCCATTCTGATGTTCCTCCCTCAATCAAGATGCTGTGGATTTGACGATCGCCATCTGTACCTATAACGGCGAAACTCGTTTACCGCGAGTTCTCAATCGCCTCTGTGACAGCCGCCAACACACTCCCGAGTCCATCTCTTGGGAACTCCTAATTATCGATAATTGCAGTACCGACGCCACAACGGAAGTGGCTAGAGGCTACTGCGATCGCCTTCCCTTGCGAATTGTCTCAGAAACCCAGCCGGGCCTTGCTTTTGCCCGCCAACGGGCCATCGAAGCCGCCCAAGGAGAACTCGTTGGCTTCCTCGATGACGACAATCTCCCCGATGACGATTGGATTTCTCAAGCCGTAGCCTTCGGCCAACAGCATCCCCAAATTGGGGCCTACGGAAGTCGCATTCTCCCCGACTATAGTATCGAACCCCCGCCCAACTTCGATCGCATCGCCCCGTTTCTAGCCATCACCGATCGCGGTTCCGAACCCCGACGCTACCCCCCCGAAAAGCGACTCCTCCCCCCAGGGGCGGGATTAGTCGTCCGTCGCCAAGCCTGGTTAACCTCCGTTCCCCAACGATTAACTCTGGTTGGGCGGACAACAGATCTGGCCCTCGCCTCAGAAGACTTAGAAGCGTTAGTTTACCTACAACGCCAGGGTTGGGACATCTGGTACGCCCCCCAGTTACGAGTCCATCACCTCATCCCCCCCTGGCGACTCCAAGCGGATTATCTCTATACCCTAATGCGGGGAATTGGACTGAGTCGCTACCGAACCCGGATGTTAAGTTTTTCGCCCCTACTGCGTCCCCTGGCCCTGCTGGCTTATAGTCTCAACGATACTCGTCGCATCTTGCGTCATCTGTTGCGGTACCGAACCCAGTTGCGAGAGGATATCGTCGCCCAAGCCGAACTTCGTTTCTATATCGCCTGTCTCACCAGTCCCCTCTTTTTCTGGAAACAGCCGCAATCCCCCAAAACCCCCCCCGACACCCAAAAAACATAACGGTAAATCTCCCCAAAATTTTACCAAACCCCATCCCCCCCCTCTTGCCTTTTGCCTTTTGCCTTCTTCTCCCCTGTTCCCTCTTCCCATGTATTTCACCGTCGCCATTTGTACTTATAACGGAGAACACCGAATTCCTCAGGTGTTAGAGGCGTTAGCCCGACAGCAAGGAACCGAGTTGATCACCTGGGAGGTGTTGGTGGTGGATAATAATAGTCGCGATCGCACCGCAGAGGTCGTCAAAACCTATCACTGGGACGATTATGCCCCAGCCAATAGCCGCTTGCGATGGGTGTTTGAACCTCGCCAGGGAACCACTCACGCCCGTCGTCGGGCCATCGAAGACGCCGCCAGTGAGGAGTGGGTGGGATTTCTCGATGATGATAATCTGCCCGCTGAAACCTGGGTTCGGGAGGCGTTTCAATTCGGCTGCGATCGCCCGGAAATTGGGGCATACGGCGGCATTATTCACCCGAAACTCGATGCCCCCCCTCCTGACTATTTTGATGCTGTTAAACGGCGTTTAGCGGTCTATGATCGCGGCGATCGCCCGTTTTGTTACGCCCGAACCGCCACCCCCCGAATTGTTCCCGCCGCCCCCGGTTCGGTGGTTCGCAAACGGGCCTGGCGAGAGTCGGTTCCCCAAACTCTCCGTTTACAAGGGCGAGATGAGGCGGGGAAAACCTATGTCGGGGCTTGTGAGGATTTAGAAGCCCTCTTTTATATGCAAAATAGTGATTGGCAAATTTGGCATAATCCCAAAATGGAGGTTTGGCATCATTTACCGGAATCTCGTTTTCAGCGAGATTATTTACTGAAAATTTCTCGTACAGCAGGGTTATCGAATCATGCGTTGCGAATTGCCCGTTTAGGGGCTAAGGTTCGGTGGTTGATGCCTCTCTATTTCCTCTCGGATGGACTCAAGTTAGCTCAATGTTATCTAACGCATCGTGGCGACTTTGATGATGATATCGTGAAAGCTTGTGATTTGCAAGAGAAGATGGGTCGTTTTTTGAGTCCGTTTTATGTGTGAAAATTTATGGCGGATGATGTCCGTTGCGGTAGGGGCGAAAATCCCCTCCTGGGAGGGGCTAGGGGTGGGTTCCCCTACCATTTGGTATCCACGGCAACACTTCACACCTAATATTCTGAATACCCAACATTTTCAGCCGTCATCGGAGGATTGACAACAAGGATGAAACTGGCTTATACGACCATTTATGATGTCCGCGATCGCCGCTGTTGGCCCGCCACTCAGTTAGGCTTATGTCAAGCTGGCTTAGCCATCGCCCAAACTCTCGAAACATTGGGGTTCACTATTGAGTATGTGGGCGGTTTAACGAAACCGCGATCGCTCATCACCAAGCTAAAATGGGAATTTTATAATAAAGTTCAACAGCGAGACTATTATCGTTGGGCAGAACCGGCAATTGTGCGCGATTATAATCGTCAAGTTCAAAGCCAACTCAATGCAATTGACTATGACTTGATTTTGGCTGCCGAGAATTGTTTGCCCATCGCCACTCTCGCCCCCAAAACGCCAATGGTGTTGTGGACAGATGCCCCCCTCTCGGCGTTAATGGACTATTATCCCTATATGAGTAACCTTTGTCGCGAGACTCGCCAAAATATCTATAAAGTTGAAAAACAGGCAATCAACCGCTGTTCTAAGGTTGTTTATGCCTCCGATTGGGCGGCGAATCACGCCATTTCAACGTATAAACTTCCATTATCTAAAGTTGCTGTGATTCCTTGGGGGGCGAATTGGCAAGAGATGCCCAATGAGGCGGAAATTCAGGCGGCGATCGCACAACGCCCCCAAGATATTTGTCAGTTATTATGGGTTGGTGTAGATTGGACTCGTAAAGGGGGAGATATCGCCCTCGCGGTCAGCGACTGGCTGAATCAAAATGGCATCCCCACTCAGTTAACTGTTGCGGGAATTGTTCCTGATTCTATTTTGGAAAAAAATCCCCAAATTCGCTATGTTGGCTATCTCGATAAAGACAATTCTCAGCAATATCAGCAACTCAAGGAACTGTTCTTAAATTCCCATTTCTTTATTCTCCCGGTTCAAGCTGAAAGTTACGGTCATGTGTTTTGCGAAGCCCAAGGATTTGCCCTTCCTTGTATTACGCATCAAACTGGAGGGATTGCCAGTATTCTTCAAGACCCCAAAACGGGCTGGTGTTTGCCTATAAATAGCCCTATTGAACGCTATGGACAGCTTATTTTAGATACGTTTAAAAATCCAGTACAGTATAAGATTATCGCCCAAGCTGCCTATGACAACTATCAAATGTCTCTCAACTGGAAAACCGCCTGTCATTCCTTGACCAAAATCCTCGAAACTCTGTAAAAAAAGCCACGAAAAATGCCAAAAATTTAGAGTTTAGGCTATAAATTTTTGGCATAAAAACGACAAGAAATTGCCCCATTCCTCGTGACTTGGCTCCAGTCAAGTCATGGTCTTTGGGAGGCTCTGCCTCCCGAGTGCAGGCGGCAGAGCCGCTCAGAGTCTGTGTCACGGCTTCAGCCATGACACCAGGACATCACGAATAGCAAATCCGCAGAAAAAACAATAATTTTAAAGGGTCTTCAGGATATACGGTGTAATTTGTTGCATGGGATACCAAATTGTAGGGGCGAAAAATTTTTCGCCCCTACGGCAAGGGGTATAATCTGCCATAAATTTTTCTTATAACCATGAACCCTGAAGACCAATTTTAAAACACTTGATTGACCTATATTTTGCCATGAAAATTGCCTATTTAACTGAATTTAATCTCAACGAATTTAATCCTAAAACCCTACCCCGCAACAAACTGGGTCATGGACAAAAATGTAAATCCATCTTCGATGCCCTCAGCCACCATCATAGCGTCATCTCTGTCCATAACCTCGACAAACACCGGGAACAGACCGCCCTATTTCCCAAACTCAAACGTCGCTATCATAAACTTCGGCAAAACACCTATCTTACTTGGACAGAACCTCAATTTAACCGAGACTATGGGCGACAACTGCAACGCCAATGCGATCGCCTCAACCCCGATCTGATCCTAACCTCAGATAGTAACC
>NZ_JAWOCL010000258.1:0-18973 GCF_046483825.1 Sodalinema sp. | reverse complement strand
CGAGGGAGCGCCAAATGATGGCAGCGCCTGGATAAATGAAAATAGTACAGGAAATGATAAAGTGCTGCGTGGCGGCTCCTGGGGCAGCAATCCCAGGAACTGTCGCTCTGCCGTCCGCGGCAACAATATGCCCGTCATCGCCGACGGCATCAACGGGTTTCGGGTTGCGTGCGCGGCGTCCAGAACTCTTTCTTAGCCCTTTGTTCTTTTCCTCTTTTGCCCTTTGAGTTCTCGCCTAGCGGCGAGTCGAATTTTTTTTTCATATAGCAATAACAGGGATGGATAGGACAGAAACGTGGACCCCAATTGTTTTGGCTATGAAATGCCACCCCAATCGTAAACCGTTGAGAAACCGAGTGTCTCCAAGACACCCGGTTTCTGGTATTCGACCCTAACAGCCCCCAGGACAGGGATTAAAACAACGGACAGCATCCCCCGACCTCTCAAATTGCAACGATTCCTCCTCCACATTCGCCCACCAGACTTCGCGAACCTCAGGATAATACTCAGAATCCTCATAACCGCCACTGGTGACGATCGCCATCATCCCAGGAAAACCCTCCCCCTCCAATCGTTCACAGGTGGGAGTCCAAGACTCTCCCACCGCTAAGGGAGGATAAACCGCCTCAGCATCCACGATCGCAAACACCGGATAAGTCCCCCCACCTGGAATCGGTACATCCTCTAAGTGTTTTTGCAAGAGGAGGACCCCTTCGATCTGATCATCCTCACTTTGGGCAAACTGCAAAGCATAGCCACAGATCTGACCGCTGGCATCCTCTAAACAGCGGCCAAAGGACTGCCAATCGGGCATTACGCCTCCGTCCACCCCCTCTCGTTGTCCTTCAGTCCAACCGAGCCACCACTCTAAATAGCGTACAATCGCCCCAGCCATCGCCTGACGCCTCGTATCACCCTGTTGGGCAAATCCTTCGGCGGCATCCTTGAGATCGGCGATCGCCCCCTGCCAGTCTTGGACTTCGGTTCGTTCCAGGGCGCGATCGAACCGGGTTTGCGGATTAGCCGCCTGCGGTGAACTCTGGGCCAACTCCCCCGAAGAGGCCTCGATTTCCCGGTCCCTGGGAGTCGGGCCACAAGCGGCCACTGCAACCGTCATCGCCAACAGCGTCATGGTTGCGAAACCGTTTAAACCTCTCATCTTAAACCTCTCCTCAATGCCTCGCTTCCTGACATCACAATAACTGGTACCTGTTTGCAACAATTCGGGGTGAAAGAAAGGGCGTACCACTTGCGGTTCGCCCCTACATCTTTCCCCTCTTGGGAGGGGTGCCCGGAGGGCGGGGTGGGTTATCCGGTGTTCCCTTAAGCTTCCTCGGGGTTAATGACCTCCGGTTTGAGATCCCGTTCCATCAACGCCGCCACCGCTTCCTCTGGTGTGATTTGGTTGTTGAGCAACCGATACACTTGATAGGAAATCGGCACTTCAATGCCCTGTCGCTTGGCTAAATCAATCAATACATTGGTAGTATTGACCCCCTCAGCGGTACTCTGAATTTCCTCTAGGACTTGTTCTAGAGTTTTGTGTTGCGATAAACCAAATCCCACCCGATAATTACGGCTGAGACTACTGTTACAGGTGGCCAACAAATCTCCGAGTCCCGCTAATCCCCAGAAAGTTTCGGCTTCAGCTCCCATACTGGTTCCGACGCGGACAATTTCAATCAAGGCTCGTGTCAAAAGGGCAGATTTGGCGTTAATGCCTAAGTCTAACCCGTCGCAAACGCCAGAGGCGATCGCCATCACGTTTTTGAGAGTTCCGCCGAGTTCGGTTCCAATCGGGTCAGTATTGGTATACACCCGAAAAATATCCGAGGAATAGGCTTCTTGAATCGTCTCAGCCGCCTTGAGATCTCGACTGGCGGCGATGGTGGCGGCGGGGAGTTCCTTATCAATTTCCTTGGAGAGATTTGGCCCCGACAGAACCACCACCGGATGATCTGGAAAGGCTTCTTGCCAAATTTGCGAGGGGGTGCGGGTTGTGGAGGGTTCTAAGCCTTTGGTGGCGGTGACAATAATCGTGTTCGCCGGTAAGCCAATCTCCTGAACTTTCCTGGCGGTTTCAGCCACCCCTTTCATGGAGATTGCTGATAGCAGAACATCAGCATCGGCGATCGCATCGTCTAGGGTAACATCACCGCGACGAGACCAAAACTGGACATGATTGTCTCCATATTCAGCCAGTCTTCCCAAGGCGGTTCCCCAAGCACCGGTTCCGAGAATTGTAATATGTTTCGTCATTGTATTGTTATGAATCCTAACAAACTACCATCAATAGCATACCCGTTCTAGTTTATCTCAAATCGGAAGCGAAATTACTAATGACGAGAGTTCTAACGGTCTTAGAGCCGTGGCTAGATTCTCTGAAACGGAGATTATGGACTACACCAAGACCATCAAAGGCGGCTCCTCTGGGACGTATTTAGGATTAAGTTTTAAGGTCTAGTCGCCGACGACTTACCGCCGACGACTTACCAATGATGTTCCTCTCCGAGTAAGGCTGTTGCCGCCTGTGCGGTTAAGGGTCTTGAGAAATAATAACCCTGTCCATACTCACAGCCTAAATTGCGGAGTTGTTCAACATGAATTGCCGTTTCAACCCCTTCAGCAATAACTTTCATGTTTAGGCTATGAGCCAGGGTAACAATAGCTTGTACAATTTCTCGCTCATCGTTATCTTCATCAATTGGATCAACAAAAGAACGGTCAATTTTGAGGATATCAACAGGTAACCGATGCAGGTGACTTAGAGATGAATAACCTGTACCAAAGTCATCAATACTTAACTGAATTTTTCGATTTTTTAGCTCCTCTAAAATCGATTTAGCTACCTCATAATTACCAACAATTGTACTTTCGGTGATTTCCAACTTCAAAAAACGCCCATCCAGTTGAGAATCCTTTAAGATATCATCAATCCGATTCAATAAATCAATTTGAGCAAACTGTTTAACTGAGATATTAACCGAAACCGTTAAATTTTTGGCATGATCATATTGACATTGCCATCGTCTAAGATACGTACAAGATTGACGCAATACCCATTCACCAATGGGAACAATTAAACCGGTTTCCTCTGCCGCTGGAATAAACTCAGCCGGAGAAATTTGACCGCGTTCTGGATGATGCCAACGTAACAAAGCCTCGAAACCAACAATCCCCCCTCGTTGCAGATCAACAATTGGCTGATAATTAACCTTAAACTCACCCCGTTCTAAAGCTCGCCGTAGGTTGGTTTCAAGTTGTAAAAAATTGACGGCGCGATCGTGCATTCCCGAGTCAAACACCCGATAGCGTCCTTTCCCTAAATCTTTAGCACAATACATCGCCGCATCCGCATCGCGCAACAGATGTTCTGCTTGGGTATATTGAGCGGTTCCTAAAACAATGCCAATACTGGCACCAATAAACACTTCATGGCCATCAACATGAAAGGGTGCGGTCAGTTGTTGTTGGATGGTTTCGGCGGTTTCAATGGCATTTTCGATGCCGTTAATGGGGTTGAGGAGAATTGTAAATTCATCGCCCCCTAAGCGAAACAGAGTATCAACAGGGCGCAAACAGAGTTCTAGGCGATCAGAAATAAGACTGAGGAGGCGATCGCCGGTTAAATGTCCCAAAGAATCATTCACCACCTTAAAGCGATCGCAATCAATAAACAACACCGCAAAGCGATACTGGTGATTCTTCTGAGTTTCTTTGAGAGCCGCCTCCAACTTTTCCATCAATAAGACGCGATTCGGCAACCCCGTCAAAGCATCATGCAGAGCCATATACATTAACTGCTTCTGCACCCGCTTACGCTGCTGAATTTCCCTTTGGAGTTGCGAGTTGGCCGCCTCTAACTCAGCCGTCCGTTTTTGCACTCGCTCTTCGAGCTTCTCATTTAACTGACGCACCTCAGCTTCCGCCAGAGCGCGATCGCCAATTTCTTGTTGTAAACGTTGATTCTGTTCCCGGAGTCGCTGCTGAAGATCGCGAATCGTCAACTGATTGCGAACCCGGGCCAACACTTCCTTAAACTGAAACGGCTTCGAAATATAATCAGTCCCCCCCACCGTAAACGCCTTCACTTTATCGAGAGCATCATCGAGGGCGCTAATAAAAATAACCGGAATATCGCGGGTTTCGCGATTTTCTTTAAGACAACGGCAGACATCATAGCCATTCATTCCCGGCATCATGATATCAAGCAAGACCAGATCGGGCTTACCATAGCGCGCGCCCTCAAGTCCCGTTGAGCCATCAACAGCGACACAGACCTCATACCCAGCACGGGTTAGAATCGTGTTGAGTAATTCAAGGTTGGCGGGGGTGTCGTCGACAATTAGGATATTGCCTTTCGAGGGACGCTCAGGGCTACTCATTACAGCTTCATGCAAAAATGGGGGCGAGGAGAACGGAACTAGAGTCGAAATTCAAGTTGGCTGGGGACTCTGTGACAATCAGGAAAAAAGTCCATAATCCCTGTCTAGCACGTTAACCCTCATTTTAGGCAAAATCTAGGGGCTTGAGAATGACGGCCGTCACTCAACGATCAACAAATATCGCCCCCCCCACTCGATCAGCCGCCTCGACTGAACCTCGGCCCGGCCCGATGATTACTCCCGAGCATCCCCCTTTTGTAAATCCGAAAGGAGCGACCAATCTCCTGAAAGTGAATCCAAATGGACATCCGGTGCAATCACGACCCGATTTCCTCCAGAGGCTTTGGCGGCCCGAACGGCAATTTCAGCGGTTTCGAGGAGGGAATCGGGGTCAACATTGGGATTAGGAAGATCACTAGCGATCCCAAAACTGACACTCAAGGAGGTAGGAGTTAATTGAGTCGAAATAAAGCGTCGTGCTTGTTGACGTAGGATTTGCGCGATCGCCTGTCCTTGATGACTATCCAAATGAGGCAAAAGAATCAAAAACTGATCACGTTGGCCACGAATCAAACAAGACCCCCGACGGGTCAGGGTATCGCGCCAGGCCTCGGCCAGAGTTTTCAGGGCGCGATCGCCCGTTTCCTGGCCGTGAGCATCACCGTAGGCCCTGAACTGATCAACATCTGCCAGAATCAAGGTCAGAGGTAAGTTCGTATTTAACAAGCGTGTCCATTCATAGCGAAGACGAGCTTGGAAGCTGTCAAGATCTCCTAAACCCGTGAGGCGATCGCAACTAAACACCGTCCCCCGATGAGGATAACGAGGCAACTCCACCAACAGCAGTAAATTCGCGATTTTCTCCAACCAAGCCAGTTCCTTAGGCTGCCAATTACGCGCCGTCACCGCTTGATGCAGGACGATCGCCCCCCAAATCTGACCTTGCTGATAAATCGGCACCAACACACAGGCCTTCACCCGCTGTTGGGCCAAAACCACCGCATCATCGGCACTCAAATGAACATAATCAAGATTACATAAGGCCAACACATCCGGCGAAGGTTTCGACACCAGAGAGTATAAATCCGGAGCCATCGCCGCGCGATGATGACGATCGCCCCCATCTTCGGCCAGAGGAATCGTATTTCCATAAGCATCATAGCGATAGGCCACCACACTCAACAGTCCCAACTCGCGACGAATCCCCACCACCGCTTGTTGAAAGACCACCGACAGAGGTTGTTTACCCAAAATCGCTCGACTGAGGTTCGTTAGGTGTTCTTCCCAACGAAGCTGATGATTGACGCGACGCAAACTCTGCTGAAGCTCATCGCGATCGCCGCGTAAGCCTAAATTGGCCTGTTCTAAATCACGAATCCGCCGTTGCAGGAACGCCCGACGTTCAGCGGTTTCGGACAAACTCGAGTGGCGGCTAGAGGGATGGCGACGGGTACTGAGAACCGCCACTTTTTCAATCCCCTGAAACACCGCCCATTGGCGCAACAACCCAGGAATCTCAGCCGCCGGAACCGGGCGACTAAACAAATAGCCCTGAGCTAAATCACAGTGAATCGACTTGAGGAACTCAGCCTGTTCATTGGTTTCAACGCCTTCGGCCAAAACAATCAGATTCAGGCCTCGACCTAGAGCGACAATGGTTTTGGCGATCGCCGCATCACTCGAATCCTGAGTCAGATCGCAGACAAAGGAGCGGTCAATTTTCAGCGTATCGAGGGGAAACTGTTTAATAAAGCTCAAACAGGAATACCCCGTACCAAAGTCATCCATGGCAATTTGCACCCCCATCTCTCGCAACCGTTGCAACACCGAGATGCTCAACTCAACATCCTTAACGGCCGTCGTTTCCGTGATTTCGAGTTCCAGATAGGCGGCCTTCATCTGAGTCTCGTCGAGAATCTCGACAATGGTTTGCAATAAATTCGGTTGTTGGAACTGACGGGCCGAGAGATTGACCGCCATTTTCAGGGGTTTAAAGCCCATATCAACCCACTCTCGATGTTGCTGACAGGCTGTTCGCAGCACCCACTCCCCAATGGCGCGAATGGCTCCGGTTTCTTCGGCGATGGGGATGAAGCGATCGGGGGAGATGCGGCCCCGTTCAGGATGTTGCCAACGAATCAAGGCCTCAACGGCGACAATTTTGCCGCTGGCCAAATCGATTTGGGGTTGGTAATGTAAACAAAACTCCTGATTGAGAATCGCTTGTTCGAGATCAAGTTCCAGGGCCAGGTTATCGGCCCGGCTACTGAGCAGATCGGGGTTATACAGCCCGATGGTATTGCGTCCCTGCTGTTTAGCCCAATCGAGGGCGGTTTCAGCGTGGCGCAGCAAACTATTGCTATCTCGTCCATGTTGGGGAGCTAAGGCTAAGCCTAAGCTGGCACTAATGGAAAACTCCCGGCCGTCACATTCAAAGGGCAAACGCAGTTGTTTGAGGATCGACTCGGCCACCGCCATGACTCCGTTATGACAGCTTTGGGCGCCGAGCAAGAACACTAACTCATCGCCTCCCCAACGAGCGAGGGAGTCCCCCTCTTGTAAACAGGTCAGGATGCGCTCGGTTATCGTTTTGAGAAGGCGATCGCCCACTTGGTGGCCAAAGGAGTCGTTGACGGCTTTAAAGCGATCGATATCGAGGAAACCCACAGCCATAAAGGTTTGCTTTTGCCGTGATTCGACTAAGGCGAGGGATAACTGCTCATCGAAGAGTAAGCGGTTGGGCAGTTGAGTGAGGGGATCATGGGAGACTTGATAGCGCAACATGGCGCTGACTCGATGTTGCACCACGGCAATATAAAGGTGGACCCCCAGTTGATGGGCCAGTTTTCGTTGGGCCTCGGTCCAGGGATCGGTTTGATCGCGGTGGGCCTCTCGCCAGGCTTCAAAGGAGGCTCGTGGCCGCTGTTGTCGCTCATCGGGATTGGATTTGCCGGCCCACCAAACCTCGGTATCGTGACCGCGACGAAAGAGGGTGAGGTAGCCGACACATTGGCGATGGTATTGCAGAGGAATCACTAACAGCGATCGCACCGGAGTCGGGGTAAGCAAGTCCTTTAGAAACCCCAAAGCGGGGTTTTGGCTCCAAGCCTCGGCATTGAGGGCAATGGGTTCGGGATGGGGAGAACTGTCTAAACTTAAGGGGTTATAACCAATAAATCCCGCTTGCCATTGGGGATGGTCTTCTAACTGCTCAACGACAGCACCATCTCCCATGACCGATAAATCCACCCCCTCCACCTCCGGCTGGGAGCAAAGGTATAAGCGACCACCACTGGCGTCGAGAGCGTTAACGGCTTCTTCAAGGACCTGGTGTTGTAGGGACTTCCAGGGTAGGTGATCATCGAGGAGTTCGGTGATGCGCTCTAGGGTTTGTTCGTAGCGGCTGGTTTCCCGAGTTTGCTCTAATAGGCGGGCCTGGGTGATGGCGATCGCGATTTGATCGATCGCTAACTGGAGGATTTGCTGCTCGTAGCGGGAAAAATGGCGCGGTTGGCTGTGGTGAATGCTGACGAGTCCCCAGAGTCCATTCCGTTCAAACAGGGGCAGTGTTAGGGTGGCTTGAACCCCCATAGCTTTGAGATAGGCTAGATGACAGTCACTGACCACCTCTTCGTAGGGGGGAAGTTTGGGATCGAGGGGGAATAGGGTTTTGCGAGCTGTGGCAATATCGGCAATGATACATTGACGAATTCGCGCAAAGGTTTGTCGGGCCGTGGGGGGGATGTCTTCGGCGGGAAAATGTAATCCCACTAAGGCGGGGAGGCGATCGCCCTGGCGGGCCTCGGCCACGACCAGACCACTTCCGTCCGCCTCAAACCGATAGAGTTTGACGCGATCGATTTCCAAAAACTCTTGAATTCCCTCAACACTACGACTTAGGATTTCTGACAGTTCTTGGGAGTTACGAATACTCCACGCGATTTGATGGAGGATATCTCCGGGATCAGGGACAGTGTTGGACATGGGGGTGGGGGTGTGTCTCGGTCTTTAACCAATGTTCTGGTTATGGTTTAATCGAGTCCTAATATCTAGTTTGCCAGATTCGCTCAAGGTTAGAGCGACAGATCCCCTAACCCTTTATATATTGTCATATTTGAGACTCCTATTTGATATCTAATTGAATCCAGCGGCTCTCAGAGACCGCCTAAAAACAGATAACTCTCTATAGTTTAACCTAATTAACTAGCAAAATCAGGGCAGTTTTTACCAGTTTAACACTTATTTTTTTACCAATCTTTTGGAGGAGGTGGTGGATCACTCCAATCATCTTCTCTAGGGGCTTTATCTTGAAAACCAAACAACTTAGAGCGGAAGAAGCCCGATTTTTGGGTCTGCGATTCTTTAGGATCTGATTCATGATCCTCCAATTCATGATCCTCCAACTCATCTAAAAATTCCCCCTCAAGGATCTCATCTGGCTCATCAGTCGTCTCAGATCCCGTCCTCGATTCCGATGTACCGATGACCCCTTTTCCCTCATGGCTCTCCTCATCTGAAGGGTTTAACCCCTCAACCCGGTCAGCGTTTGGGGGAGAATCTTGCCGCTGAGATTCCACGGATTGAGGTTCCGAGACTTCTAACTCAGAGATGTTTGACTCAGACGTTTTGGGTTCCGAGATTTCTGACTCAGAGATGTTTGACTCAGAGATTTCTGACTCAGAGACTTCTAACTCAGAGGTTTCCGACTCAGAGGTTTCTGGCTCAGAGGTTTCTGGCTCAGACACCTCCTCTAAGGCTGACTTACTATAGCTATAAGAATATAAAGTGCCTTGTCGGTACGCCGACACCGGTTCTTTGTGAACTTCATAATGACCAACCGCAACTCCCGACGGATTCCCCTCAGCATCATCAGACCACTCCTCATCATCAGGCCAATCCTCATCATCCCAAACTTCTGACTCCGACTCCCCCACCCGAGAGGGAGAGACGTCATTGCGGCGAGAGGGCCGACGTTGTGCCGCCGCTGACGAGGTCCGGCGCTTCTCATCAGGGGCCAACGTCTTTCCCGGCGACTCCTCAGCCCCCGGCTCAAAACCCGTCTCATCGAGATCCGTCTCATCGAACGCATCATCTCGAAGCCGACGGGGAGAGGGTTGGGGGGTACGGGCCGACTTCATCGTTCCCGAAGTGCTTGCCGGCCCCGAGGTGCGATCGCCCCGAGGTAACAGCAACGCCACGAACCCGGAACTGACAATTCCGGCCAAAAAGGGAATTAGGAGCCAAATCCCCAAGGGTAAGGCGATCGATGTTATACCCAAAAAGGTCACTGTTAGCATTGGCGAGCTATTTTGAACCAGAAACAGTGCCAGAACCCCCAAGATAATCAAGCCGGTGATGGGCAATTTAGACATTTGCATGGGTTCACTGAGTGAAAACGAGTATTAATCCTCTATTGATCTTCTTTCCAACGTCGTAGCGGTACACAGTCAATCTCAAAGCCATCAAGACTGCGGGCCACCACGAAATCCACGAGGTCTTCAATCGTACGAGGTTGGTGATACCAAGCCGGAATGGCCGGAACCACCCGCACCCCAGCTTCTGCCAATGCCGTCAGATTCCGTAGATGAATCAGACTCAAGGGAGTTTCACGAGGTACAACTACCAGTTTACGTCCTTCTTTAATTTGCACGTCAGCAGCCCGCTCAAGTAAATCGGAACTTAGCCCCTGCGCGAGTTTCGCCACAGTACTCATGCTACAGGGAATGACCAACATCCCCAGCGTGCGAAAGGAGCCGCTGGCAATGTTCGCGCCGACATCACTGGCGGGGTGACAGCGTAGACGACCAAGACTCTCAACTCCGGCTTGTTGACGCCAAAACTGTTCTTGTTGCTGAGGCTCAGCGGGCATTTTAATGGTATTTTCGGCCTGCCAAACCCGATAACTGGCTTTGGAGGCCACCAACTCCACAGAATAGTTGGCTGTGAGAAGATATTTCAGGGTACGGACAGCATAGATGAGGCCCGAAGCCCCGGAAACGCCGATAATTAGGGGTCGAGACATAGAGGTTATGGGGGCAAGGGGCAAGAGGCAACAGGCAACAGGCAATAGGCAAGAGGCAACAGGGAGAACCCACCGCTGACCCCTCCCAGCAGGGGATGATAAGAGGCAACAGGATTAGGGTGCGTTGCGGCCGCCATCAAGGTTGGGCTTCGATCGCTCCATTAGAACCTGCCGTAACGCACCTTTGCTATAACCCTATTCTTCTTCACTAAAGAAGTTTTCATCATCATTGGGGGGGGCTTCGCTGCCACCGCCGACGGGGGCGAGGTCAATTTGCTGACGGTAGTAGTCAACGCTTTTGACCTGAACATCAACGCGATCGCCGAGACGATATTGTTTGCGATTCTTGCGGCCGACGAGGGTTTGTTGACGGGAGCGGTACTCATACCAGTCATCTTTGAGAGACGACACATGAACCAACCCTTCTAAACGAGGGGGAGCCATGCCTTTTTCCCCGGCTTCAATTTCCACGAAAAAGCCATAGGACTGCACCCCGGTAATTAAGCCCCGGAAGACCTCTCCGGTGCGCTCCTTCATGGCTCCGGCCTTTTGTAGACCATTGAGGTCATTTTCGGCTTCTAAGGCGAGACGCTCGCGTTCTGTCAGGGATATCGCTAACCCCGATAGATGCTCTTCAAGTTCACTCTGCACGCCCGGCGGTAGAACATTCCAGTTAATGTGACCATGACAAGAGGAGTGATGGAGATTCACGGAATCCTTAGAGCGGCTGGTGCGGCGATCGCGGCCTTTCTCGAAGACGGCATGGAGGACTTGCTGAATCACGTAGTCCACATAGCGTTGCAGGGGTGCATTCAGGTGCGTATAGCCATCGTCGAGGGCTAAACCAAAATGAACGCCGGGTTTGTTGCTGTAGTAATGGGGGCGAATCACCGCTTCGAGGAGATAGTTGAGAATCTTCTCATCGTCGGTTCCAGACACCTGTTCAGCGAACTGCTTGAAGTCACTGGGGAAGGCTTGTTCCTCGTCTTCGAGCCAAAGTTCGAGATCCATGTTTCCGGCCAGTTTGATGGCATCATGGACATCGTCAATGTCCGGTTGCAGTTGAATGCAATACAGGGCCGGAACCCCTAAGGCGGTGAGGTGATCGGCAATGAGTTGATTGGCGGTGACGACGAACTCATAGGTGACGGCACCGATAATCGGTTGGGTATTAAACACCGGTGCGCCGAGGGGAACTTCATCGCCGAAATGGCTGCTGGCTTCGGGTAAGTAGAGATCAAAAGACCCCCGCAGATAACGTTGTTCCCGTAGCAGTTGGCTGACTTGCTGCAACTCCTTGAGGGTGGCGGCGAGATCCTTTTCACTTTTACTCTGGGGTTCGCTGGCCTCTTCGCCGAGGAAGGTTTGGGTTTCTTCGTAACTGACGAGGCGATCGAGTAACAAGATACTCGGCTGGAGTTCATATTCGAGAATTTCTCCCTGCTCATCTAAGGTAATCAAGAGGGAAATGGCACAGCGATCGCCTTCAGGCGTAAACGAGGCCGCTTCGATAATGGCCTCAGGAAACAGGGGTAACATGGTCTCCCCGAGATAGACGCTGGTTCCCCGTCGTCGTGCTTCCCGTTCAGTGGGAGTATTGAGGTCAACGAGGCGGCCCACATCAGCGATGTGAATGCCTAATTGCCATTGATCACGAGCAAAACGGGTGAGACTATAGGCTCGTTCAACGCAGCCGGGACTGAGGGGATCTTCGACAAAGGCTAGGGTTTTGAGATGTCGTAAATCAAGGCGTTTTTTAGAGTCTTTGGCGGCAATGTCGGCGGATATGCCGCTGAGACTGTCGAGAACTTTCTGAGAAAAGGCCCGAGGTAAATCGTGTTTACAACAGACGATATCAATATCGTTGGCGGCTTCGGCGTCACTCCCGAGTACTTGCACCACGCGGCCTCGGGGGGGATTATCGCCGAGGGGATAGCGTTGCACTTCGACGTGAACGAGATAGTCGATCGCATCTTTGAGGCGTTCGTCGGGTTCGAGGTGAATTTCAAATAAGAGGCGATCGTCGAGGGGAACGGCGCGAAACTCATCGTCAACGGCTTTGACACGAGCTAAGACGGAGGGATTGGCTCGTTCGAGAATTAGGCGAACTTCTCCTTCAGGGGAGCGACGACGACTGCCATCTTTGATGACTTTCACTAATACACGATCGCCGTTCCAAGCGGTGCTGAGATAGGATTCACGCACATAAATGTCTTCAGCACCTTCAGCATCTTGAATGGCGAAGCAAAATCCCTTACTCGAACAGCGCAGTTTGGCTTCAACGAGTCCCTCATCGTCCTCGCGACGATAGCGACCCCGTTCTTTAACTAAAATCCCGGTTCGTTCTAAAGCATCGAGAGCAATGAGGAGTTTGCCTAAATCATCATCGTCATCACAGGCGAGTTTTTTTTCTAGGACTTTGGGGGCAACCGATTTTTCATCGGGGAAGTTGGACAACAGTGTTGCGATCGAAAAGTTCATGCAGTCGTCAATCCTTAAAATATTTTCTTAGTCTTAGCAGCGTAGTCACAGCCATTTGCAAAGCCAGAGGTTGAGGTTGATTGAAACGCCGCGATCGCACCTCGAAAGGGGAGATTTGATCATCGACATTCGCACCCTGGCAGTCTTGGCCTTGGCTTAAAGGCTCAGCACGGCGGTTTCCTCCCATGCAGCGGTCCGCCGAGATTCCAGTGAGGTCTGAGCATGACCGGACACCCGACCGCCTGGGGGGGTGATGTGGATCGTCGCAGCGAATCTCGCGACATCCCAGCAATTATATCTCATTAAGCCGCAGTCCAGGATAGCAGAGATTGGCGCGGCTGGTCTGAGTTGACTCGCCATTTTCGTTGACAATCGTCTAGGCTAGAGTCGGTTAGGAGGGCGTTGTGTTTTGGCGATCGATCAGGAGTAGTCTGATGCTAGAAGAATTTTATCGACGTTATCCCCTCGGACGGGTCTGGGGAGAGTTGATTACCCTTCATGAAGGACAGTATCTGGTGCGAGTGGTGCTATTTGATGGCGATCGCCCCTTGATGTCAACCTTGGCCATGGGAATGTCGGTCGAAACAGCCGAAGACTTGGCCCGGGAGCGAAGTCTGTCTCTATTGCTTCAATCCCAACCGCCACAGACTTCGACTTCCCCAGAGTCTCTGGAGTCACAAGTTTCTCATCATAGCTCCGATAGCACTCAACCCCAAAATGCGGTTTCTAACCCCTCTATATCAACCAGCAAGCCATCTGATTTACCAAAAATAACGTCAACTGAGAAATTATCGTTTCCAAAGCCAACAGAGACGGTTAAGCCTCCTGAATCCTCATCCAGTCCCGAGCCACCCACTGATGATTCTGACTTGTTAGTGCAAACAACCTTGGAGTTACGCCGTTTAGGATGGGATGCTGAACAGGGACGTGTGTATTTAGAGCAAACCTATGGCAAGCGATCGCGCCAACAACTGACTCGCCAAGAACTTGAATCGTTTTTGGAGTATCTTCAGGGGATAGGGGGATAGGAGGCAAAAGCAGGGAACAGGGAACACCGGAACAGGGAACAGGGGGGAAAGAAGGCATAACCCACCCCTAACCCCTCCCAAGAGGGGATGGCAAGAGGCAAGAGGCAAGAGGGGGGTAGGGTTTGTTCTGGCCTCGTAGGGGCGAAAAATTTTTCGCCCTTCGAGCGACAGGGAACAGACATTTACGTTGGCGATTTTGGCAAATCCAATAATCGAGCTGGGTTGTCTTGAGTCATCAAGGCCAAATCTGCCTCGGAAATTCCCTGATTTTGTAATCCTTGGAGAAAGGCCTGATAGCCTTGAATCGGGTTGGGGTCATGGGGACGACCGAGATCCGTACTGAGAATAAAATGCTCGCTGCCAATCTCTTGGATGACGCGGGCCATCTCCTCTAGGGTGACTTGACGCCAGGCTCGATGGGCCGGATCGACGGCATTGGGTCCCATAAGCACATTGACATAATCCAGCTCTAAATAGGCTCCCAACTCCGCTAAGGTCTTCATTTGCTCAAGATTTAAGCCTGGAACCTCGGCCATGGCGTGCGTAATCAGAAGTTTCTCAATGCCTAATTCTCGGGCGCGACGTACCACCGCGAGGACTTCCTGAGGGGAGATATGGCCCGTGGCTAAGACCAAGTGGCGATCGCGCACCGAGTATAAGATTGTTTCTAACTCTGGAACTAGGCGATCGCCGTCTAAAACCCGAATCCCTCCCGGTTCTTGGCCAAACGTCTGCCGATGATAGGCCGCATCAATCGTCGGCAGCCAAACCACCTTACCGCGTCCCCCCGGAAGACGACTCATCACTCGCACGGCTTCGGGATTTAAGCCACCGACGGCTTCATTGAGAACTACCCCGCCAAACACCTCGAGTTCCTTGACGGTTTGTTGAGCAATTCCAGCGCGATCGCCGGTGGGGAAGACATGATTTTTCAAGACAACGGCCCGTAATCCCGCCGACTCAGCCGCTTGTACCAATTGCAGATCCGTCCAAAGGCGAGGAACCACATCGGGGGCTGTATGAACATGAAACTCGATCGCCCCCGATAGCCGAGATGACTCAGCGGCGATCGCCCCAAATCCCAATCCTAGCCACAACAGGCCCGTCACCACAGCGATGGCCAAAAGACCTTGAATCTTCGCAACGATCGATTCCCGCGTCAATCCAGACCCAAATACAGACCCAAATACAGACCCAAATCCACTCATCACAACCGTCTCCTACAAAAACCCTACCGACATCTTGGCCTGGGACAATAACTCACCATAGAGGTCTTCTAGGCGACTGATATTCTTATCGAGGGTATAGCGTTCAAGGACTCGCTGACGGGCCTTATAACCCAACAAATTCGCCATTTCTGGGTGATCTTGAAATAGGGGTAACAGGGTTTGTAGCTGACTGGTGACTCGTTGCGAATCCAGAACCACTCCGGCTCCATCTTCGAGAACTTCTCCATCGGCCCCCGCATCGGTGGCTAAACAAGCCAGTCCGCAGGCCATGGCTTCTAATAACGACAACGACAGTCCCTCAACCAAGGAGGGCAAAATAAACACATCAGCGGCCCGTAAAATCTCAATGCGGCGGCTTTCATCGGCCACATAGCCGAGCCAATGGATCTGTTGAGCTTCGGGATAACTGGCCCGTAACGACATCGCCAGAGGGCCATCGCCGACAATCAGCAGTTTACTATCGGCTCTCATGGACGCAGATTTCCAGGCTTTCAGGAGAGCCTCGACATTTTTTTCCATGGCGATACGTCCCTGATAGACAAATAGCCGTTCCGCCTTGAGTTGAGATTTCAGGGCCGAGGCACCGGGAGCGTATTTGAGGGAATCAACACCATTGGGAATGACCGCAATCCGTTCCGGGGGAACCCCCAACTGAGCCAATAATTCTCGTTGAATCTGGGAGAAGACAATGGTGCGATCGTAATTCGCCAGAAATGGGGCGTAGAGTTGATACATCAAGTGTTGCGTACTTGATGTGAGATTGCGACGGCGGCGATCGAAGGGAGGGTGAAAGGTGGCCACGAGGGGTAAGCCTAACTCTTGGCAAATTTCGGGTAAGACGAAATCTAGCGGCGAGAGAGTCAGCGAAGCGTGGACTAAATCCGGTTTGAGTTGTCGCAGAGCCTCGGCCAGAACTTTGCTGGATTTAAGGGTGGGAATGGTGTAGAGGGTGGACTTATACAGACAGGGAAGCGACACTTCATGAGCCACTGATGGCGAAGCCAGTCCGGCCCACTGGGTTTCCGAAACCGGCTGCACCGATACTCCCGGTTCTGAGTCAGGGCTATTTTGACAAAAGTGCAAAAAACTGACTCGATTGTTTCGATCGAGTAGCGCGTTGGTAACTTCGCGGCTATAGGTGACGTTGCCACAAAACGGCGATTTTTTTCCAAGCCAAGCGATGTGCATTCAAATCGAGAAGGTGAATGGAATCTCGCAACCGCCTCAAGAACTCAACTCTCTGTGAGACTCCCGATTCATGCAGGCCCCATCAAGACGGGGCATTCAGGCGTACTCATTCGAGAGCAGAGGACAATCTGTCGTAATGGTGGAATGATAACCCTTACCAGCGAGGACTGTTCGATTGAGGGGAACGAGAACTTTTATCGGCAATATACCAGGTTATTAGGCCGCCTAGGGCAACGATGACCCCCAGACTTTGTAAAACTGGACCGAGGCCAAACTGGGCTTCGGCAATGCTCGCAAGGGCTAGGGGAAGGGTTAAGGCAATGTTAACAGCATTGTTTTGCAGCCCGAAGACTTTACCCCGTTGTTCTTCGGGAGTTTCGGCTTGAATGATAGTTTGCATGGGAATCCCAACCCAGGCGGCGGAGAATCCCAGGAGGGTGATGACAATCAGGCAGGGGATCAGTTGGCTGGTGTAAAAACTCAAGCTCGCGAGGCACAGGGCCACGCCAATGGAACCATAGAGGTTGAGACGACGGGGGACAAAGTTCGAGCCAATTTGTCCAACGATCGCGGCCCCAACGGCCATCCCCACACCATTGGCGGCGAGGAGGAAGCCAAATTGTTCGGCTCGCAATTCGGGCATGATTTCAGCGACACGGACGGCTAACACAGCTAGGGCGGCAAAGGCACAAAAGAGGATGATTAACTGGATTAAGGCACTGCGTACACGGGGTTTGTCTCGCAAGACGGCCAGTCCGGTTTTGAGATCTTCCCAGACTTTGGTTTTGGCTCGTTCTTTAACGTCAACTTTTTCTCGAACTTGCATCAGCAGCAGTAAGATCCCGGAGAGGACATAACTGCCGCCGACAACGATTTCTTCGCTGTAGTTAAGATGTCCCAAAAGTTGGTTGGCGAAGGCTAACACCGGTTCCCCGACCGCAAAGCCGATAATCACCGAGGCCATCATGGTGGTGGTGTAGAGGGAGTTGGCGGACAGGAGATGTTGCCGTTGCACTAGCAGGGGGATAGCGGCTTGTTCGGCGGGGGCAAAAAATTGAGTTAGGGTTGACACCAGTAAGGTGACGCCGAGAAGCATGATGAACCCTAGGGGAATGCCATCAAATAGGGTTCGTCCTTCGGAAAGCCACACTAAGATGGGCAACAGGAGGACGAATCCGCCCCGTAGGATGTTGGTGGTGACGAGAACGTCTTTTTTGTGCCAGCGATCAACGAGAACTCCGGCGATGAAGCCAAAGAGAACGGCGGGAATGGTGAAGGCGATGGTAATGGCGGACACCCAGCCACTAATGCTTTGGCCTTCGGCTTGGAATTGATTGGCTACGAGGGCGATCGCCATGACAAGATACACTTTGTCGGCAATTTGTGAGAAGACTTGTCCACCCCAGAGGGTTAGGAAGTTCTTGTTTTTGAAAACGGGGAGAAATCCTCGTTCTCCATTTTCGGGGTGATCATGGGGGCGATCGGGGTTGCGATCGTCGGGGTGATCACCATCGATCTCTGGGACATCAACCGGGTTCGTGTCGGGCAGGGGTGTCATAGGGCAAGCAACAGCAGAGCAGTGAAGGATTTGGCTTACGTTGGCTGGGTATGAGACGAAGCCACGTAACTGTTTATTAAGGTAGCAGAGCGGATTGCACGTCCCAAATGATGCTGAGTGTATTCTCGCAGGATTTGCTCGATCGCGATCCAAGCGGCTTCTAGGCTCAGCGTGGATTCACAGAGGTTCGGTTGGGAGAGCTGTTGCAACAAGGCTAGTTCCTGGCCGTTGAGATAGCGGTTTGGGGTTGGGGCGAAGGCGGCTTGGTTGGCCAGAGCTTCGTAGTCGTCTGTGTTGCTGGCTTGAGACGGCTGTTGTCGTTGCTGTTGTCGTTGCTGATATTGGTGCAGGTGTTCGAGGGAGACGATCCCCCCGGAACGGGTGCTAAATCCCACTTCCGGGTTGGCTTGGCTCAGGTTCGGGGTGAGAGCCGTTTGGGATAGACAGCAATAATGGACTTGTGGGGCAATGCCTCCGAGGGCCAACAGGTGAAAGATACCTTGGCATAAATGAGCTAAGACATGAGCGAGGGAAGTGTTGGCGGGCAAGCGTTCTAGCCGTTGCAGGTGTTCGAGGAAGAGGCTAAAGAGTTCCGGTTGGGGGGTGTCGTCTAAGGCTTGGTTCAGGGCGATTTCGGCTAGATATTGACTGGCGGTGAGTCGGCCAAAGTCTCGACTGAGGCCGGGATAGGAGGCGAGGGTTTCGGCGTGGTGGATGCGATCGAGGGATTTTCCGGGTTTCAGCATCAGTTCGTTGAGGACAAATATCCCCATCCGTCCACCGAATTTGGATTTGGCGGCCCGCGATCGCCCGGCCACGACTCGCAGCAGGCCCCGTTCTGGGGTCAAAATCGTCATTAGGCGATCGCTCTCCCCGAGGGGCATACTTTTTAGGTTAATTGCGGTGACGCGGTACATGGGGGAGGGGGGAGGGAACAGGGAACATGGAACAGGGAACATGGAACATGGGGGAGGAGGCATAACCCACCCCTAACCCCTCCCAAGAGGGGATGGCAAGAGGCAAGAGGCAATCGGGGTTAGGGTTGATTGTCGGAATCGTGATTGGGTTCGGGAGGGGGGTTG
>NZ_JAWOCL010000210.1:0-2839 GCF_046483825.1 Sodalinema sp. | reverse complement strand
CAAAAATTGTTGTGTTGGGACTTCTGTTTTACTCATAAGTTCATGGTGCAGAAATAGCAAATACTAACAAGGTATGTGACCAAGAATATTTATATGCAACGTTTCAGTTTTTGAATTGACTTTTGTATCGTTATTATTCGACTAATAACCGCTTCACCTGACTCGGTTGAAACTTCACCACTCTCAACCTCGCTCAAACGACGTTCAACTTCCTCTCCCCAGGCCGAATCTATCTCAGCTTGACCCTCATCATCCAAGCTGGCCACCAGTTGTTCAACCAACATCGATCGCAAATTAGCTGAGAGAATTAAGGCTGATTCCAAAAGCTGGTCGTAATTTGGATCAATCATAGAAGCGCCAGGTTTTTAGGAGGGTTACCCCCATGCTTGCTCATCATTTTAGCGTGAACAGCAAAAATGTAGGGGCGAAAGATTTTTCGCCCCTACGGATTCTTTTAAACTCCCCAGGCCGGATTCGAACCAGCGACCAATCGATTAACAGTCGACCGCTCTACCGCTGAGCTACTGAGGATTGTCGGCGCGTTTTTTCCCAACGCATTATCAATCTTAGCTCAGGGATTTGGTTTTGGCAAGGGGTTTTAGGATTTTTTTTTAAAACTCTGGAGGCGGGGGCTGAAACCGCCAGCCAGAGGGGGGTTAGTAGCCCCGGCGTAACTGAGCGAGTCGTTGCTGGGCAATGGGATCGAGGCGAGTTCCCAGAAAAGGACGACTGGCCCGTTTGGGTTTACTGCGTTGACGACGGCGCATCCGTTGCTGAGTGGCTTTGACATCTAACTGTAGTTGATCGGCCGACATCCACTCAGCACCATAGCCGACGACGGTTAATTGTTGGGCGCGATCGCTCGTGGCGACGATGGTGCGGGAGGCGAAGGGCGCTCGTTGTCTCGCTCGAACCGCACAGAGTTTTTCGATAAAGGTATCGGCGGTTTGATTAAAGTCTGTATATTGCACCGCCAGGTTACGAGAAATCACCTCTCGCATCCCTCGGGAATTACGATACTGAGAATCAAAAACTACTTGTGCCTCATAACCATGATAGGCACTGTAGTTCACTAACGACTCAATTAGGTCTCTGCGGGCGGCCTCTAAGCCATCGCGATCGCGGACATCGCGCAGCGTTGACCAGATACCAATGATGTTATACCCATCGACAAGGAGGGTTACGGGGGTTGAAGAACGTGGCATTTTAACAAACTCAGAAAAACGGATGGGGTCAAAGATGGCTAACTGTAACGACATCTTTGCTTAACATCATTGCCCATTGTTGAGTTTTGTGCCACCCTCTCGGCCGACCCTCATTCTCTCCGAGAGGATCTCATCTAGGTATCAGGGACGCTTTAGCTGGGCAACATCAAGCGTTGTTTGAGGCGTTCAGGATCTCCCGAGTCCACCACTCGTCCTCCTTCGAGCAGAAAGGCCCCATCACAATAATCCAATTCATCTAAACGATGGGTCACCCATAACGCCGTCATTTGTCGTTGGCGGACTAACTCACTCACCTGCTGCACTAAATCGGCCTGACTCTCAGGATCGAGCAGAGCCGTGGGTTCATCGAGCAATAAAATATCACAATGGCGGGCGATCGCCCCAGCAATGGCCACCCGCTGTTTTTGCCCTCCACTAAGGGCATAAATTGGCCGTTGTTGCAGATCTTGTAAATTCACCAAGGTTAGGGCTTCTGTCACCCGTTGGCGCACCTGGGGAACCGTCAGCCGTTCTTCTACGAGTCCAAAAGCCACATCGGCTCCCACCGTCGGCATCACCAACTGATGATCTGGATTTTGGAACACAAACCCCACCTGGCCGTTCATCTTCACCGTGCCACCACTTCGAGGCAGTAAATCCGCCAAAATCCTCAGCAGCGTTGATTTCCCGCTACCGTTGGTTCCCAGGAGCATCCAAAACTCCCCCGGCGGAACATCGAGGCTACAGTGATTGAGAACGACATGACCTGAGGTCCATTGAAATGAAACATCCCGCACGGTAATGGCGGGATGTGTGGATGTAGAGGTCATTACGAGTCAGCCGTGGCCACGAAAAATCCGGGTTGGCGATCGCCCCCAGCGGGTCCTTTTTGAGACATCTGCACCGCCACCAACTCGCTCGTGGCGATCTTCAGACGCTTCTCGATTTTGCCGTCGCAGACCACTTCTAGCACCTTAGGGTTGCCCGAGTTCATGGCCTCGGAGATTTCCCGATAGAGGGACTCTGCGCCCTCTTGGTCTTGCCGCTGCACAGATAAGGGCATCGGCGTGTATTTAAGGATCAGGTCAATCGTAAACATAGGGTAATGAGGCGTACCGTTCCAATGAACGTGAAAACTGTGACTGTTACCTACTGTATCGGATGTCGGGGGATTGCGCCGCAATTGACCCGGAAATCTCACCCCCCAGGGCGATCGCTCCCCCCCAGGGTGGATCTTTTTGAGAAAAATGAGTACAATGGTAAAGAATCGTAAACTTTCTGCGGAAAACTTGTTATCATTCTTTCAAACGATGCCTTCCCAGGAAGTTCCCCCAAGATTCTGAAGCACTCATTCGGAGTTTAACTCTATGACCATTGCTGTAAGCCGCGGACCAGAAAGAAGCTGGTTCGACGTACTTGACGACTGGCTCAAACGCGATCGCTTCGTGTTTGTCGGCTGGTCTGGCATTCTTCTGTTCCCCTGTGCCTACCTCGCCGTTGGCGGCTGGCTCACCGGAACCACCTTTGTAACATCCTGGTATACCCACGGTCTCGCATCTTCGTACCTCGAAGGCTGCAACTTCCTGACCGTTGCCGTGTCCACACCTCCCGACAGCTTGGGTCACTCCCTGCTG
>NZ_JAWOCL010000134.1:0-5094 GCF_046483825.1 Sodalinema sp. | reverse complement strand
TTCAGATTATGAGGCGATAACTGATGCCGTGGATGCCAGCAGTACCCGCAAGCTGACAGGGGCGAATAATGCGGGTCCCAAGACCGACGATCGCGCGGTGGTCAATCAATATCCTGAGATTACCGAAATCCTCCGAAACCGGGTTCCGAGAATGGGGACAAAAGAGGGTAAATCTTGAGAGTTTATCAACGGTTTTGGCGAATTGTCCAGGCGGCAGAGCCGCCGAAGCCCGTGTCACGGCGGAGCCATGACACGAGAGCAATGAAGTCCGTGTCACGGCGGAGCCATGACACGAGAGCAATTGATGAAAATTGGCAAATCGACCTAAATTCGGAATTTATTAAAGTTTAAGCCACCAGGTAAGGGTAAAAAGTTTCTAGACCTTACAATTGATGATAATCAGTTATGATGAGAATTTTCGCCCCCAACCTCTATTTATGTGCGTATCATCTCCGCAAGGATAACACCCAGGGAGAAACACACCCCCTCTGGGAAAACTGCGATCGCCTCCTCTCCCACTTCACCCCCAAGCAACTCAGTCCCCAACTCCACCTCGGGGAACATCGCATCCTCCTCCCCCCACCCCAAACGGAGATTGACTTCAACCTCAGCGACGAGTCTAACCTCGAAGGCTTTATCCAACCCGTCCAACTTCAAGATAGCTATGGCGTCTTTTTCAACATTGGCTATGACGAAGAAAACGACAAAACCGAAGACGTTAACCTTGAGAGTTTACAACAGTTTAATCCCGAGAACCGTCTCCTCTTTCCCTTCAGTAGCTGTTTCCTGGGAGAAACCCTAATCTTAACCGTTTGGTTAACCCGCCAAACCCGACAACAAGACCTCGCTTATCTCAGACAACTCGCCAACGGTTGCTATCAACACCTATTCAACTGTTCCGACCCCCCATTATCCCGTCGGGGTGAGTTATTTGGGAGTTCTATTTTTGAATATGGGAATCCCCGAGAACCCGCTAAATCTCCCCAAGTTCTCATCTGGCTATTTCGCGATGAAATTGCCGACCAAACCCTGCAAAACTGCTTTTTGGATATCTTTGACCTCTTCTTTTACCGCCACAAAGTCGTCAAAGCCTTTTACGACAGCCGCCACACCTATCAGAAACTCAAGCAATACTACGATAGCTTAGACCCCACCTTAGACGACATCCAAGATCAACTCGATCGCGCCGAACCCAATCCCCAAGACTCCACCTATCTCCAAGACTTTAAGACTCAGTTAAAAAAACTCTCCACCGACTCCCTCAGCTACGATCGCATCCTGCGAAAAATGAAAGATTTATTAACAACAATACACATAAATTGTAACAATTACAACAGCAAAATTGAGCGCATCTGTGCTATCCTAGAAACTGATAAGGAAGAACTATCATTTTTGCGCTATTTCGGAGAAGAAACCGCGCCGCAATTTCAGCAACAAATCGAAGCCGATTTAAGGTATTTTGACCAGGGAACCGGGTTAATCCGTCAGGCGATCGCCTCCATTCGTGCCATCGTGGAAATCGACCAAGCCCAATGCGATCGCACCTGGCAGCGTTGGGAGAAAAAGCGAGACCAACGACAACAAGAACTCCAGAAAAAAGCCGAAGCCAACGCCCAAGCCGAACAAGAACGACAACAACAGGCCAACCAAGACTTACAAGACCAAATCCAAGCCGTCGGGGTCGGAATTGCAGCCGGGGCGATTGTCGCCTCCACCTCCGGCTTAGCCACGGAACCCTGGCAACTCCCCAGTGGCGATCGCCCCTGGCTTCCTCCCCACCCATTTGTCATCGCCTTGCTGGCCAGTGTCATCTGTTCCCTGGGCGGCTGGTGGATAACCAAAACCCTAATTCAAAAACGGCGATCGCCACCCCCCAGAACCCCTAACGAATAAACTGATACCACTCAAACTGAGTCGGATCACAATGATGACACTCCCCACAACGCTGACCACTGGGCAATTGTCGCACCCGTCCCTTGCGAATCAACTTCTTCAACATCAAGCGCAACAGATCACCATCGCAGTGAAAATGATTCATCAAATCCGCCAACGACACCGCCTGATGCTGCGCCAAATAGCCCTGTAACTCCCGTAAAATCATCCGAACCTCCTAAACCACCCGGCCAATACGACGCATTCCCACCAGAATCAGCGTCAAAAACACCAATAACCCCAACAGCCACGCCGTCGACGATCCCGGATGACGATCAAACGTCCCAAACTGGTAAAAGAACGTCGCCACCCAATAGGCCAACCCCGTCGTCCAAATCCCCGCAAACAGCGTCCAGCGAGTTCCCGTCTCCCGATGAATCGCCGCCGTCGCCGCCAAACAAGGGAAATACAACAACACAAACAACAAATAGGAAAACGCCCCCACCTTTCCGTCAAAACGACTCACCATCTGGCCAAACGTATGCGTCGCCACCCCCTGTTCCTCCGCCGCACCTTCGACATCATCAATATCCCCCACATTCAACCCCAACGGATCGAGGAGTTGTCCCCCCAAAGCGCCTAAATTATCACCAATCGAGGTAAACGCCGCCTCAATCGTGGGCCAAAACTCAAACGGTTCCTCCGCTTCCGCCGCCGCTTCCCGGGCCAACTGGCCATACAACGCATCGAGAGATCCCACGATCGCCTCCTTCGCAAACACGCCCGTAAAAACCCCCACCGTCGCCGGATAATTGTCCTGCTGAATCCCCATCGGCGCAAACACCGGCGTAATTCGACGGCTAACATCCGTTAACACCGAGGTTTCCGAATCCCCAAAGGAGCCATCCCAGCGCACACTATTGAGCAATCCCAAAATCATCACCATAATAATGATCACCTGTCCCGCCCGCCAAATAAACTCTCGCAAGCGATCCCAAGTGCGCCATAACACCCCGCGCAGCGTCGGTAGATGATAGAGGGGTAACTCCATAATGAAATGAGACACCTCCCCTTGCAGCAGCGTTTGCTTGAGAATCAATCCCGTCACCACCGCCGCCGCAATCCCCGTCAAATAGAGACCAAAAACGATATTTTGACCCCCCACCGGGAAAAACGCCGCCGCAAACAGAGCATACACCGGCAACCTAGCCCCACAAGACATAAACGGATTCATGAGAATCGTCAACAGGCGATCGCGGGGACTTTCCAAACTGCGGGTGGCCAAAATTGCCGGTACATTACAGCCAAACCCCACCAACATCGGCACAAACGACTTCCCCGGTAGCCCCATAAAACGCATCAAACGATCCATCACAAACGCCGCCCGAGCCATATAGCCAGAGTCTTCCAGAAACGCCAAAAACAAGAACGTACAGGCAATCACCGGAATAAACGTAGACACCGTTTGAATACCGCCACCCGCCCCATTAGCCAGCAAAGCAATCAGCCAATCGGGACTGCCAACCCCTTCCAAGACATTGGCGAAGCCGTCTACAAAAATTGCCCCCGTCAGCAGATCGAAGAAATCAATAAAAACACTGCCCACATTAATCGAGAACAGGAACATCAGATACATCACCGCCAAAAACAGGGGAATCCCCAGCCAGCGGTTGAGAACCCAACGGTCGATCTGTTGCGTGAGACTGCTATTGACTTGGCGCGATCGCACCAAGGCCACCTCAGTGATATTGCGAATAAAGCCATACCGCGCATCAGCGATGACAATATCCAAATCTTCCCCCAAGACATCCTGAACCCGGCTTTGCCAAAGACTAATCGTGCGATCGAGGTCTGGCTGCCGTCGTCTAGGAAGGGTCAAATCGTTGTATTCCAATAGCCGCAACGCTTTCCAGCGGGGATCTACCGGCGAAGATTCCCCCTGGGCCTCTAAATGGGGCAAAATCGCGGCGATCGCATCTTCCACCACCGCCGGATAAGCCACAAACGCCGGCGGAATGGGCGGTGACTGTAACCCCTCGGTAATGGCCCCGCGTAACTGAGTCATTCCCAGAGATTTCGAGGCCACCACCGACACCACCGGACAGCCTAACCGTTGCGACAGGGCCTCAACCTTAATCTCGAGTCCCCGTTCCTCGGCCACATCGGCCATATTCAGCACCACCACCATCGGCAGACGCATTTCAATCAATTGCGTCGTCAGATAGAGATTGCGTTCGAGATTCGACGCATCGACGATATTAGCGATTAAATCCGCCTCCCCGGAAAGGAGATAATCCCGAGCAATGCGTTCATCGAGTCCCGTGTCCGCATCTTCAGCATCGAGAGAGTACACCCCCGGTAAGTCCACCACCGTCAAGGTTTGAC
Organism: Sodalinema sp.; assembly: GCF_046483825.1. Classification (NCBI taxonomy): domain Bacteria; kingdom Bacillati; phylum Cyanobacteriota; class Cyanophyceae; order Oscillatoriales; family Oscillatoriaceae; genus Sodalinema; species Sodalinema sp. The sequence continues at coordinate 837 of NZ_JAWOCL010000134.1, read as the reverse complement.
CATCATGGACATAGGTTCCTTCGACTCGTTCAACGGTGACACCGGGCCAGTTCCCCGTCACCTGATTGGACCCTGTGAGGGCGTTAAAGAGGGTTGTTTTGCCACAATTAGGATTGCCGATGGCGGCAATTTTGGCCTGACGGGTTGCAATAGGGCTCATAACTCAATTAACGCTGAATGGACTCGACTAAAAGAGCGCAGGCTTCATCTTTCCGCAGACTGAGACTGAAGCCGCGCACGCAGATTTCGACCGGGTCCCCGAGGGGAGCATGGCGTGTCACTGTAAACTCGGTTCCTGGGGTCAATCCCATGGCCAGCAGGCGTTTGCGATAGCCGCGATGGGGGCAATCATAGCCTAAAATGCGTCCCGAACCGCCCACCTTGAGATGGCGCAGTTGTTGCAGGGATTGGGGTTGGCGAGAGACCTGAATCCCCTGACTGCGATCGCGGCAAAAGCCCAATTGTTCACCGTTGACGGATAGCACCACCGAACCGCTATCGGTACAACTGAGGATGCTGACCTCATCGCCGAGGCGTAACCCTTTTGGCTCCAGCCCAGCGGGTAAATCCACCACCCAGAGGCGATCGCCGACGGTGGCTTGACTGAGGGAAAACACCGAGTTTTTCCGAGACTCATCTTGTCGGTTGGAGCCATCGCGGCGATCGCAACCGCCGCCGACAAAAGTAAAGCCCCAACCTTGGGGCGTTTTATTGCCCCGATGGCGTTGACGTTGACGTTTCATCATCACAAATCCTCTAAATACTTTGTTGACTTTAATTCAAATAGATTGTCATTACTGTAGCTCTAGCTACCCAGACTATCACAAAATCGCTGCT
>NZ_JAWOCL010000032.1:0-5394 GCF_046483825.1 Sodalinema sp. | reverse complement strand
GGAGACATCGACCTCTGCCTGGGTGGGGAAACTCCTCAAGGTAAGTTGAGTCGTGGAAAGAGGAAACCCCATCAGTGATGGTGGGAATCCCACGCTATATTCTTTGAATTAGCGTGGGAGGATGTCAATCAAAAGAAGAAAAAATCATAACCCCTCGACTGACTCAGTCTGTAGGAGTCACTGGCGGCGGTGGCGGTGGTGGTGGCGGTGGTGGTTTTGGCGGCGGCGATAGCGGCGGTGGGGGTGCTGGTGGTAGCTATTAGGGGGATGAACTAGGATGATGAACGGTTGATCCTTGCTAATTGACAATTGATAATTGACAAGTGAGGATTTATCGTCAAGAATGGGCCAGCTTCCATTGTTGCTTAAATATCTGTGGCTTAAATATCTGTGGCTTAAACATCCTTCGTTACATTTGTCCTATATAATCTGGCGACGGCTCTTCATGCTAACTCTTCTAGGCTGGATTAACTGGGTTTGGACTTGTGGCGATCGCCAATTGAGGAGGCTTGTATTAAGCCTCAACTCAAGCCTCAACTCACGCATGACCTATCGATTCTTGTGTCGTCGAACGTTCAGGAGGCCTGATAAACTCTGGAGGGTGATCGCCGCGATTCTGTTGGGATTTAGCCTTGTTCTGGTTCCTCAACTGAGTGCGGCGAGTCATTTAGGATTAGCCAGGGGATCTGGTTTAGAAATATTTGGATGGATCGATTTTATTGATCATGAAACAGAGATTAACCGGTTTCGTTTATTTGACTTTGATGCTGTTTGGATTTTAGGGAGTACCGCCGCCGTTTGTTGGCTTATTTCTCTGTTAGTGTATTCAATTACTCAGGAAAAATTAAAGCAACCCACTCAAATCGCTCCTCGGGGAGAATCTCGGATTCAGGCTTCGGCTGATCATGGGCGTTATTTTGAGATTTTTGGAAAAGCTGGAATTGCGGGATTTCTTCTGTCTTTGGGGATATTTTTGCCTCTGGCTCTCCTTAACTTAAACATAGCAGTTTTTGCGATCGCTGTCAGTTTAGGAATTGGTTTTGTCCAGGCAATTATTAGCAGTATTAAAGTCGTAATTAGCGCTAGAAAAGACGCTATTGATAAACAGGGAAAAACCCCATTAATGGCACTCTTTATCGGCATCTTCACATTAATTGTCTACAGTATTATTCCGTTTATCTTTGCCTGGATATTCTCAGCCGCCTTCTCTGTCCTGACTACAATGTGGGGATCTGAAATTAATATCATCTTATTTTTTAGTGTCGTTGCATCCTCTGTCAATGGTTGGTGGACAGCGGTTCTCGCTGAAAGCTGGATAGAAAAGAATCGAAGATTTATTTGTAACATGTGTGGAACTGAATTGGTATGCGTTGAAGAACCTCATCTACATGAGCGTCTCAACGAAGCTCAAAGGGTCGCCAAAGACTTATCGAGTACCCAATTTAAAGGCTGGAACTGTCCCAGTTGTACCCGTCATTCGTCGGAATTTCATTTGCAAAGCTGTGTTATCAATCCCTGGATGTTTGACTGCTGTCCAAATTGCCAAGAATTTACCGTAACTAAGACATTATCGACATTGGGACCCTCTCTGAGTTCCAACAGGAAGATTCAGCAGACGACCTATAATTGTCAAGTCTGTGGGTATTCTAAAGAGGACCATCGTATCAACCCGTGAAACGGGAGACAGTTACTTGAGTTTGATGACTTGAGTTTGATGACTTGAGTTTGATGACAACGGGGAGGGGAGAGACGAGAAGCGGTGAGATGGGGAATTGGCCTTTAACGGTGTTTGACAGTTGTTGATTCATCGGTTAGCACTTGAGAGACGGTGTACCAGTACCCTCAGTGGATATCCCAACCGGTTAGGATTGGGAATTATAATTGAAATGCTGAATTTTTTGGGTTGGGTTGATGGGGTTTATGGACATGGCCGCCAATTCATAAGGCTTGTCATCAGGCTTTGCATAAGGCTTAGACTGAACAGCCAGCGTTGCGTGTCGTGGCGAGGGTTCAGGAAAACTCATCAACCCTCGATGGTGATTTGCGGGGTTGTGCTGGGTTTGAGCCTAATTCTCTTCCCTCAGCTAAGTTATGGATGGATGACGCCAGAGGTGGTTTCTCAGCATCCGTCATCTCGGCGTTGGCTGGAGGAATCCACTGGGAGGATGAGTCAGAATCGGGAACAACAGGGGTTTGGGCCGCTGTGGCGGCTACAAGGCGTTGAGTCTGAGACGAGTGAACAACGGATGGAAGAGATTGAAGACGCACTCGAATCACCCAGAACTGTTACAGATAATGCTATACTCCTCAAAAATTTCTTGATGCTGTTACGTTCGAGTAAAGCACCTGTTCAACTCAATTTTTTTGAGGTTGGGTTACTCGGCTGCGTGATTTTAGCATTTTGGGGACTCGCTATTGTCGGGGTAAAACATCTTATTCCCCAGCTACGGAGTCGAATTGAATTAGACCCAAATGGGCGATCGCAGGTTCCGGGAGACCGCGATCGCGCTCTCTATACTTCAGCAATTCTCAAACTGGGATGTTGTGCGTTCTCTCTCTCGATGGGACTCTTGACGGCAACAATTTTTATCGACCCTTATTATAATTTAGCTGGGATTATATGTCTAGCCATTTTGGCGATTCTTATCATCAAAGTTCTTATTTTTTGGGGTCAAATTATTGCTAAATCGACGGGTCGTTACTGGAGAATTGCTCTGAATCGAGAGGGATTTTATCGAACTCTCAGCCTAGCGGTATTCCCGGTTCGCTTACTGGTGCGGGGGATGGCTGTAATTGTTGTCAGTTTAATTGTTTTGGTAATCTTCATCAATTTACTCTTTCTCCTGTATATCTTTTGGGGAGATCATATATTCTTGATGGCGGTTCTCTATGGTATAACCTCATTGGGAATCATGTGGATTGTCTATGACCTCACCCAACATTGGATTCAGTCTAGGATTCACTTTGTTTGTCAAACCTGTCAGGCGGACTTATTACCCGTAGCCCAGGAGCAAGTTGAGGATGGGTTGACTCAGCCGCAAACGGTCGCTCAACAACTTGGAAGCACCTCATTTCAAGGCTTGAATTGTCCCAATTGTACGCCAATTTTGTCTCACTTTCATTTAAGAGGTTATCGCTTAGTTCAGAACAAGTTTGAAAACTGTCCCAATTGTCAGGAATTGACGGTAACCTCTACGACTGAGGTTTTGGTTCATGCTAGCCGTCGCAGTACTGGACTTCAAGAGATGACCTTCCAATGTCAAGCCTGCGATTATTCTAAAACAATCTCGGTTACGATACCCTCAAAATCTCGGAGATAGGGTTCAAGATCAGGAAAATTTATGGCAGATTACATCCGTCGCCGTGGGGGCGAAAAATCCCCTCCTGGGAGGGGCTAGGGGTGGGTTCCCCTACAATTTTGTATACCCGGCAAAAAATCTAAATCCAGAAGACCCTTAGAAATTCGAGTGAACTGTTAGGATTAAAACCCACCTCGAACGAGGAAATACGCCCCCCAAACGGCACATAACAAAACCACAATAATGGACCAAACCGGATGTCCATTGGGCGGGGTTTCTCCCTGAGAACACTGTATTTGATCCACGTCAATCCAAGGCGTCACCCCACGACGGAACCAACCCGTCACGACGACCTCCTGTTCGCAGGCCTCCAAAGGGCGCAAAGGTTGCGGTAAAAGGTCCCCGAGAGGACCGAACCGACTAGAGAGATGAAGGGGAATTTGCCAATTGTTGAGGTCTAAGACGAGATCCTGTCCTAGCCAGTTTGCGGTTCCTGTGCGCCCCCGCAAGCGGCCCGAGAGTTTCACCGGTAGACTATCGATGGGGAGAGCCTGGGGATTGGTGAGCCATTTTTGCCAGTCGGGATTCTGATGGTAGAGATTGGGTTTGAGATCGGGGAAAAAGGCGTTAAAGCGCAGAACCGTTCCGATCGCAAATCCGCCCATCGTTAGCCCCAATAACAGCCACCAGCGATCGGTGTATAACCAGCCGACGTAGCGCAGGCCAAAGAGGCGGTCAATCCAGCCAATTAGGGCCGGAGCGATCGCGAACCCTATCCCGATCGCCGTGGCGAAAAAGGGCGCTCCTTGCAGGCGAAAGAGGCCGGGGGTGCGGATATGGGGTTTGACTGGGGTGGCGTCAGGCCAGTTGAGGAGGGGGGAGACTTGCCAAAATTCGGCACAGCGGTGGAAACGATATAAGCGTCGCCCGAGGAGGGGATGGGTTTGGTTGAGATTCAGCCAGGGAGCGTAGGGGCTTTTTAAGTGCCAGGACAAGAGGGTTTCGGGGGCATCGTGGTGGAGTAATTGGCCCGAGATTTGGGCCTCGCGATCGCCCAAGGGAGTCAAGGCTTCCCAACTTTCATAGAGAGTACCACCTTCGGGGTGCTGACGCCGGTATTCGCCAATGGCTTGGGCGAGGGAGAGGAGTCCCCGTGTTAAGCCGTTGGGATCACCGCTCATCTCTAGGGCCAGGCGATCGCCGTAGCTGTGACGCAGGCGGGAGAGGGCAAAAATCGGATAGCGCCAGAGTTTGAAGAGGCCATAACTGAGGCTGGCCACTAGGGCGGCCAGCCAAAACCCGGCTTGATAGAGGATGACGAGTGCTGACTGGGAGGATTTTGAGGCGCGATCGCGCAGCCAATCCCCCAAACGACTACTCTGGAGATAGAGACTATAGGGCAATTGCAAGATCGCCAGGAAGCCGGACAGGGCCAGGATGTCTTGATGGCGAATATGGGCCAGTTCGGCGATGACCAACGCGGCGATCTCCTCTGAGTTGAGGCGGTTGAGGAGGCCGCGACTGATGGCTAGGCGGGCATACCGGGGTAGAGTTCCATAGCTGAACAGAATCGGCGCATCGTCGGCAATGAGGCGCAATTCGGGGATGGCGATGTTCTGTTTGCGGCAGAGTTGACGTAGGGCCTGTTTGGCTTCGGGGCTGAAGGTTCCCAGTTGAGTCAGGGAAAAGCTGCGGCTACCCCAGTTGAGGCGCCCGATCGCATCTAAGAGCCAAGGCGAGATGGCGGTGCAGAGAATCAGGAGCAGGGCAATCTGACCGTTGTAGTTATTGAAAAAGGCTTGAACGGGACGAAAGAGCCGGGTTCTGACAAAAAGTTCATTTATTGCCGTCAGCAGCCCATGCAGGGGCAGGGAGATGCTGAGAAAGAGCAAAATGGCGGTCAATACCTCTAGCCCTCGGAGTCGTCCGAGGGGGGGCGGTTTGAGCGATCGCCGCTCTTGGGGGCGCTCTAGGGGCTTATCCCGCCAGTTTTCAGTGCTGGCCGGGGTTGGAGGACTCTCGCTCGTCTCGTTGGAGGAGGGCGGCTCGGGGTCTGGGGGGCTGGGGGCTTCAGCGGCGGTGTGGTCTAGGAGAG
>NZ_JAWOCL010000020.1:0-7183 GCF_046483825.1 Sodalinema sp. | reverse complement strand
CTGGGAGTTACTGCGATTTGGACGAACGGCCCGAGGGGAACAGTTCAACAGCGGTGACTGGCGATCGCAGACGGAAGTCTATCGAAATGGCGTTCCCCTCTGGATTGATCGTCAACAGCTTGCGGGAGGATCTCCCCTTCTCGATGCGTCGAACGGCTTAAACGGCCAGCCTGTCGTGGGAACGTTAGCCTGGATTGGCCAACCCGTATCCCCGGAGATTGCCGACAAAGCCCGTCATCTCTGGGAAATGCGAGACCTTGAGGGAGAAATCGCCGTCTCTTGTTGCCAATCTGGGGTAATATGCCGATATCGGGGGCGATCGACTCAAAAAGCCAGTGCCGCCTTCCTCGATCTCCGGCAACTCCTACGTCAATCCCACGGCGATCGCCCGGTCACCGTTCCTCGTGTTTGGTCCTGTTAACGTTTTTTTAGGCCGTAACTGTTATGCAACTGTCTCCCCAAGAAAAAGATAAACTGCTAATTTTCACAGCGGCGTTGTTAGCTGAACGTCGCAAAGCCAAAGGCTTAAAACTTAACTATCCTGAAGCCGTGGCCTATATCACAGCGGGGATTTTAGAGGGGGCTAGGGAGGGGCGAACCGTGGCGGAGTTAATGCAGTTTGGTAAAACGCTTCTGTCTCGTGAAGATGTGATGGATGGAATTGCCGAAATGGTCACGGAAGTACAAGTCGAAGCCACCTTCCCCGATGGAACCAAATTGGTCACCGTTCACGACCCAATTATTTAAATACTCATATCAAAAAATCCTATTTTTGTCAAGTCCAAACGTGGAATTTAACAGCGAAAACCCTACGGAGAACATCTCATGATTCCCGGAGAACTATTGCCCCTAGAGGGCGAGATTGAACTCAACGCCGGCCGCCCAACAATCAACATAACCGTCGCCAACAGTGGCGATCGCCCGGTCCAGGTTGGCTCACATTTTCACTTTTTTGAAGTCAACGCCGCTCTCAATTTTGACCGCGATAAAACCCGAGGAATGCGTCTCAACATTCCCGCCGGAACCGCCGTACGCTTTGAACCCGGAGACGAGAAAGAAGTGGAGTTAGTCACCCTCGCCGGAACTCGTGAAATCTACGGATTCAACGGCTTAATTAACGGGTTCCTAGACAAAAAACCAGAAAAAAGCAAAGACAAGAAAAAAGACAAAAAAGACAAGAAGAAGAAAAAAAAGAAATAACGCCCCTTCCCCTCTTGGGAGGGGTGCCCGTAGGGCGGGGTGGGTCCTCCCAGGGTACGCCCCTACGTTGTTTCTGTTCCCAGATCCGCTGTTCCCTGTTCCCTTCTTTTGCCCTATGCCCTACTTCATGAATCGTCGCGCCTACGCTGAAACCTTTGGTCCCACTGTGGGCGATCGCCTCCGATTAGCCGATACTGAGTTAATAATTGAAGTTGAACAAGATTTAACCACCTATGGCGATGAGGTCAAATTTGGCGGTGGAAAAGTGATTCGAGATGGAATGGGACAATCTCCCATTTCTCGTGAAGATGGAGCAGTTGATGTGGTGATTACCAACGCTCTAATTCTCGATTGGTGGGGCATTGTTAAAGCCGACATTGGCATTAAAGACGGCAAAATTTGCAAAATTGGTAAAGCGGGAAATCCTCACATTCAGGATAACGTTGACATTATTATTGGTCCGGCTACTGAAGCGATCGCCGCTGAAGGCTGTATCGTCACCGCTGGAGGAATTGACAGTCACATTCACTTTATTTGTCCGCAACAAATTGAGACGGCGATCGCCTCAGGAATCACCACCATGATTGGCGGCGGAACCGGCCCCTCCACCGGAACCAACGCCACCACCTGCACCCCCGGTTCCTGGAACATCCAGCGAATGCTACAAGCCGCCGATGGGTTTCCCGTCAACCTCGGCTTTATGGGGAAAGGGAACAGTTCCCAAAAACAGGGATTAGTCGAACAAGTGTTAGCCGGGGCCTTAGGGTTAAAACTCCATGAAGACTGGGGAACCACTCCCGCCGCCATTGACACCTGTCTCAGCGTCGCTGACGAGTATGACATCCAGGTGGCGATTCACACCGACACTCTCAACGAAGCCGGGTTTGTCGAGAACACCATCGCCGCCTTCAAGAATCGAGCCATCCACACCTATCATACTGAAGGGGCCGGTGGCGGTCACGCCCCGGATATCATCAAAGTCTGTGGCGTGGCCAATGTTCTCCCGTCTTCAACGAATCCCACTCGTCCCTATACGGTGAACACCCTGGAAGAACATCTGGATATGTTGATGGTGTGTCACCACCTCGATCGCAACATTCCCGAAGATGTGGCTTTTGCTGAGTCCCGGATTCGCCGCGAAACCATTGCAGCGGAGGATATTTTGCATGATTTAGGGGCGTTTAGTATTATTTCCTCCGATTCCCAAGCGATGGGACGGGTTGGGGAAAATATTATCCGAACCTGGCAGACGGCCCATAAGATGAAAGTGCAGCGAGGGCCGTTGGGGGGGGATTGCGATCGCCATGACAATTTGCGGGCCAAACGCTATGTGGCGAAGTACACAATTAACCCGGCGATCGTGCATGGAATTTCCAATCATGTAGGTTCGATTGAAGCGGGGAAATTGGCTGATTTATGTCTCTGGAAACCGGCCATGTTTGGGGTGAAACCGGAGTTAGTCATTAAAGGGGGAATGATTGCTTGGGCGCAAATGGGAGATGCGAACGCCAGTATTCCCACGCCGCAACCGGTGCATATGCGGCCGATGTTTGGTAGTTATGGGGGTGCGATCGCAGCCACGTCAGTCACCTTTGTTTCCCAAGCGGCGGTTGAGGCGGAGGTTGGCCGTCAACTGGGGTTACGCAAACCCACTCTGGCGGTCTCGAACACTCGCGAGATCCGCAAGGGAGATTTGAAGTTAAATAATGCGTTACCTGAGATTGAGGTCGATCCTGAAACCTACGAGGTTCGGGCCGATGGGGAGTTATTAACCTGTGAACCGGCGCAAGTGTTACCCATGGCCCAACGCTATTTCTTGTTTTAATCTATGAGGGTTTGGGGACTTGTAGGGGCGAAAAATCCCCTCCTGGGAGGGGCTAGGGGTGGGTTATGCCCCTACCGCAACGGATATAATCTGCTCTCAATAAACCTGGAGGTTCAATAATGACGTTACAGGAAATTCTTAAGGCCGTGGATGACTTGTCATTGGATGAGCAAACTGTACTCTTGAATGTACTTCAGGTGAAGTTATCAGAAACAGTTCAGAACGACCAATTTGATCAGAGCCGTGGCGAACGTTTTTGGCAAGGGATTCTAAATTTTAGAGCGGTCATTGAGCGAGAAGGACTTGTCTATACAGAGGATGACTTTGCTAATCTCAGAGATCGCACCCCAGGTCGGGAGATCGAGCTGTGACAATTCGATTTTTGCTGGATTCTAATATTCTGTCTGAGCCAAGCCGTCCTGTCCCGAATCAGCAAGTTTTGAGCAAGCTAACACGACATCAGGTTGAGGTGGGGGTAGCCAGTTTAGTTATTCACGAACTTCTTTATGGTTGTTGGCGTTTGCCTTCTTTGTGACATTGTATAACTCAATAGTTTTAACGCCCGATAAATTCCACAAGCAACCTGATACCCTAATGGGGGAGGAACGGCATTACCAATTTGCCCGAGTACCATATAAACTGCTCCAGAAAACTGCCAAGATTCCGGGAATCCTTGCAAGATGGCACAATCAGCAACGGAGAGACGAAAATGCTTATTTTTGGCAACAAATAACCTAGCATTTTCTCGATTAGCTGCTACGCCATTGGGCCAAATTTCGATAGTTCTCCAGACTTTTTGAGCCGAAGAACTATTTAAAATTGAGGTGGTATGACGGGGTCCGGTTAAACCACTGCGAAGGGTTGGGGCCAGAGCGTCAACCCCAATATCAGGAAGTCCTAAAGCTTCTCTTACTCCCAGACAAGGCTTTAATTGGGGATGGTCTAGGTTAAATAAATTAAGTTGTTGTGGAGAGGATACGCTTGTTGTCTGATGACGCTTTATAACAAGATGTTCCCAAGTATAAACAGGCTCAGGCTTGATGAATTTCTTGAAACAGTTTGCATCTTTGAAGCCAATAAAAAAGACACGCTTTCTCGATTGAGGAACCCCGAAATCTGGGGCATATAACGTGATTTGCAGTACATTGTACTGCTTCACAAGGGGCTTTTGAATTTCGTTAAAAACATAGTCGTTAAATTTTTTGCTCGATAATGCCGAAACATTTTCTGCAACAAAAGCCGCCGGTCTAATTTCCAAAATAGACCGCACAAACTCGGGAAACATATCTCGTTCATCCCCTTTTCCCTGCTGTCTTCCTGCAATTGAAAACGGCTGACAGGGAGGCCCCCCGTGAACGACGTCAACCTGACCCTGATACGTTGTCCAATCTACCTGTCGCACATCGCCTGCTTGGCCTGAAAACACAGTCCAGTTTGGCCGATTCTGTTTGAGGGTTTTTCCCGCCTCCTCTAAGACTTCATAAGAGGCGATATGTTCAAATCCGGCTCGCTCAAATCCCAAGTCTAAGCCACCTCCACCACTAAATAGGGAGAGCGATCGCAATCCATTTTTAGGTAATTTTGGCATTAAGTCATCAGGATTTAAGTTAGGCTGGTTAATCTCATGAACAGGGGTTAACCCCTCGCCGCGCATCGCTTTAGCTTTCGCTTGACTCGATGCTTTTGAGGTTTGGCGATATTTTTCCCGTTCTGCGTCCGTTAGATTCCAACCTTGATAAGATGACACCATAGATAAGACTTGATTGTTTGACTGGATCGTTCCTCGTTGCGTCTAGCTATCGTCCAACCTGTTCACTTGGACTTTTCCTTGCGCTTAATCCATAACCAGGCGATCGCCATAAACAACACCCCCACAAGAAGACTATACCCCAAGGAGAGAACCGCCGCATCCCAGGACGCAGACAGCGGTGGATTGAGTTCAACAGAAATACTCCTATCCCCCTCCGAAGTGGGTTCAGTCGTCAGCACTTCCACGGGTACAATCACATAGGGAAACTGTGCCGAAAGGGAGGCCGCGATCGCAGCTGCCCCTAACCCCCAACCGAAAATTGTGATATTATTCTGAAACGTCCGTTCTTGCCGAGCGCGTTCAATTTCAACTAAACCCCGAATCGTGGCGATCGCAAACTCCAATCGCTCTAAACCTGGACTCAAATTTTCATAATCTTTCTTAACTTGTCGTAGATATTTCGTCCTCACTCTCTCACTAAACTGCTCTAAAAATCTCAAATCTGTCCAGGATAGTTCGCCACCGAAACTCTGCATTGACCTCGCTTTTTTTTCCAGCGTTGCACGGCGTTTTTGGTAATTGTCCAGATTGATGGCGATCGTCCGCAATTGATACGCAAAATCATCCATATCAATCGTATAATTCGAGACAACATTACGCGCTCGATTGAGAATCTCTTTCATCTCAGAGATGGGTAAATCCTGATGCTGATTGCCGCGAATTTGTTTTAAACACGCTTGAATTGTCACATAATCCTGTTTGAGCCATTGTTTTAGTTGGCGAGTTTGCCCATAAGCCCAGAGAATTTTAGCGCGATAAGCAAATAACGGCATCCAATCATAGATTAACTCTGCCCCAGACTTAGCGGCATACGCCGTCGGATACAACACAATAATCACATGACGACTGTCAAAGCAGCCGCCGTTAGACACCCCAGAATCAGCGTTGTCCTTGACTGTTTCTTGCAACTTCACCTGAAACGAATCCAGTTCAAACACCATCCCCCTCAACAGGCGACCTTTTCCCTGAAAATCATCCTGCCAATTCGCCTCAGGAAACAACGCCTGATAACAGAGTTGAGCCACCTTTTGCGGATTTTGAGTCTTCTCAGGCAATTGGCCATAAATCAACCAAGTTTGACCTAACATCGCTGAATGGTCACCCAGACGACGTTCAATTTCTCCCTTAATGTTTTGGAAACATTGCGGTGGTTGTGGAGTGACAGAATCCGACGGGGAACAATCGAGCAACAGGCCATACATATCGCTCATCCGCACTGGGTAATAAAACCCCTCGTACCCCTGAGAATCTCTGCCAAAATGACCAAATTGACCCATTAAGAGTTCTTGATATTCTGATTCAAACCCCGACTCAAAGGTTAGGAGACTCTCGAAAGATTGGGGTAGTTTTTGTTTAAACTTCTGCCAATGTTGGTCAACCTCTTCGGGATTATCGCCTAAGCCATCTCGTAAATCATAGAGGAATAAATCAACCGTGGGATAAATAATCTTATCCATTAAATTTGCTCAGGAAAGGTCTAAAACATGGGGACGGGTGGTAACTCCCAATATCGGCCCAATTCGTCAATCTTTTTAACATCTTTTTCTGGGCGATCGCGCGTCATCACCATCCGACTCAAATTCACCACCTCATTGGTTTTTTGAGTTGGTTCACCCTGGGGAACATAGCCTCTGCTCGTTGCACTAACCCCTAGGAGCGCCTCAAGTTGCGCTGGAGACGGTAACCCCTGATGGAGTTGCTCTAGGTTCAGAGGTGCGAGTTTTGTCAACGCCTCTTGATACAGTTGATTTAAGGTGGGATTCGCCGCTGCGATCGCCTCAATATCCGCAATGAGATTCAACTCCTCACCAACCCACTCATCGTCGAGAGTCTCCCCTAGCTCTTCTAACGCATACAGTTCATCATCCGTGAGCTTAGGTTCGAGGTGGTAGAGAGCCAGCAAGAAAGCAAGCAACGTTTTGTCAAGATTAGGTTCCATCGGCAAGCAAGGATTTGAAATTGCGATTAAACTGGTAATACTGGGTCAGCGTCGGTCTCAACTGGGTCGGTTTAGTCAATAGACTAACACCTGAAGAAGCGGGAAACCTGGCTAGTTCTAGTATAGCAGTAGTAGGGGATAATGAAAAGAGCTTTAGTGGTTGGAATTAACCGTTATCTTAATTTAGGACAACTTCACACGCCCGCTAACGATGCTAATGCCGTGGCTCAACGACTGCATGAGATTGGTTTTGAGGACATTAAAGGGTTGCCCGCCACCGATGAAGCTGGGTTGTGGGTCAATTCAGACCCTGATAAACAGGTTTCTAAAGAAGATTTAGAAAAGGCAATCGAGTGTTTATTTGCCATCGATGAAGATGGCCATCTCCCCGAAACCGCTCTCTTCTATT
>NZ_JAWOCL010000293.1:0-31322 GCF_046483825.1 Sodalinema sp. | reverse complement strand
CAGCAGTGATGAGTTTGCACGCCGGAAACAAAATGAGATTGAATTAGAAAATAAGCAAAAATGAAGGTTATTTTAGATGCTTGTGCCGTAATTGCCTTTTTTCGGAATGAACCCGGAGCTGAGGTTGTAGAAGAGTATTTATCTCATCCTCAATCAGATGGCTTAATTCATGGCATCAATATGTGTGAGGTCTATTATGATTTTTTGCGTTTTGGTGGACAAGATATTGCCACACAAATTATTCAAGACTCACAAGCTATTATAGACATTCGAGACGATTTTGGGGTTGATTTTTGGCAACAAGCAGGAGCTTACAAGGCAACTATAAAACGAATTTCTCTAGCTGATTGTTTTGCCTTAACGTTGGCTAATCGAGAACAGGGAATTCTATTAACTTCTGATCGCAAGGAGTTTGAACCGGTTGAGCCATTGAATATTTGTCAGATTCAGTTTATTCGCTAAGTTTTTAACCTGGTTCTAATTGATTGATATCATTTTTTTTGATGTCAATCATATTTAGTTAATCATTCCCCAAAATCAAATTCAACAGATTCAGTTCATTAGAGGTAATCAGATAGCGATCCGTAAATAACTTCGATCGCATCTGTTCGAGACTATAACTACGGAAAATCAGAAACGGAAACTCTCGATAGCGATCGCCAATCGGTAACAGATTATCAGTCGGATACAATTGGCGTAAATACTCCCTCAGCAGCGAGCGAAACTCCTGTGTTTCGGGTTCAACGACTCCCGACTGGAAATACTCAGCCATGATATCTCCCAAGAGAAACGCAAACAAGGGAATCGCATAATACTGATCCGACCAACTCTGACCCTGTTGAAGTCGCTGAGTATAATCATGAGGGGATTGTAACTCACGGATTAACTGGATTCCCCATTCCATTAACTGCTGAAGATTCGGAGAATACTCGGAACTCTTCTGAATCGCAATCATCTGCTTGAGTAACTCTGATGAGACGGAGGTTTGAATCGTCCTGAGTCCCATAGTATAGGTTTCATTTAACCGCTGTTCACTCAGCTTTTTACTCATTGGAACCAGTAGTAAACTCCCGCAAATATGACCTAATTCTAATTTGGGAAAGGTTAATAATCCAGCGAGAGGATTGCAACAGTTGGCGAACTCTTGATTGAGGTGCGATCGCATCCTTAAATAAGACACCCCCTCCTGCTCTTTCCGGTCTTCCTCTGTTACAATAAACTCACCCTGACTCAGCAGCGATCGCAACCGTTTCGCCAACTCTTTAACTGTTATATTACGGCGATCGCGGCGATGTTCTTTCTCCAACTTATCAATCAACGCCGCCAATTGACCGCTCAAGCTTTGACCCGACATCGAAACCGACTTTCCGCCAATGGGAATCATCATAAACTGCTCTCGTCCAATTTGACCCGAGCCAGTAATTCGAGTCATAATCGCCGTTTTGAGAATCACCAAAAGCGTCAACAGACTCAAGAGACTTTCTTGAATCGCTAAATCTCGATAATCTCCATTATAATACACCGCGCGATCGCCCAAATAAAAGGTCACCGCTTTCTCGCTCTCATCCAAACTCCGCCACTCACCCTTCTCCCAAAACTGACCGCGACCCCGATACATCACCTGGATGATTTCCATTAAATTTTGTTCCACCTGAAAGCGGGGAACATCCAACAAAATATGTTGAGCTTTAGGAAACGACAATCCCCGACTAGCTGAAGAGGTCATAAACACCACCGAAACCCGATCCTGAAACTCCCGGATTTTCCCTCGCTCCTCATCACTTAAATCCGCATGAACCTCTAAATAATCTTTGTTCTTCTCAAACGTCTCCTCAGCCTTAATGGAGTCAATCAAATCTTGCAATCGTTGCTTATCTTGGATATAAACTAAGATCTGCGTTTCAGGATAATCCTGACGCAGTTGATTGAGATCCGCTAATATCTGCGACTGAACCCGTCGCGAGAGTTTTCCCATTTTCTCAGAGGTTAACTCCGGCTTAAACTCAACCGACTCCACGAACACTTTATAGGTTAACTTAAGCCGATTGGCGGGATAGGAATTGGCGTTAATTACCTGTCCTTGCAGGTGTTTCAACGGACCTTTTTTAAACTCCAGGGATTCCACGTGAATCTCCCCTGGCGATCGCAACTCCCGCAGATGACGCACAAAAATCTTATCCGGTTCCGGTTCCTTATCACTTAAATGCTGCTGAATCACCCCCCTCTCCACAATCGACGCATCAGCGACAATCAGCTTGAGATTAAACCCCGATTGAGGATTGTTGAGTTGATACTTATGGATAATCTCCGTCATGGCGTGCAAGAAATCCACCCCACTTTGATCACCCGTGACCTCATCAATCATAATAAATAGATGTTTCAGGCGACGGGACATCCCTTGCATTCGGGAAAAATCAACTTGTCCGCGATCTCGATAATAAAAATCCTGAAATATCCTCTCAAAATGTCTCAGAGTATGATTGTTGTTTTTGGTAATCCGCAAGGCTTGAATGCAGGCTGTGGCGATAATTGCATTGGAAAGAGGTTCTTGAATTGCAGTATCAATTCCTTGACAAAGGGTTGACAAAACCCCTGGTTTATGATTGTCTGATGGACGCAGATGGCGGTCAGTTTCTCGATGCAAGAATCGCTGGGACGATTTTTGAGGAGGAGGACTTTCAGCAAAGGGAATAAAGCGGACTCCTCGACAAGACATCTCACCCGAATGCTGTCCCGAGAGGCTGTTCACCACTTTCTCGCCAGGGTAGCGATCCAATAACGCCGAATTGGTGGTTAACGCCAACAGACGCGGATCACATAACTGCTGAGTTTGGGAATCTTTGAACTTCTCAATAATATCTAAGTTGACTTGTTTGCGAGGACTGACATAGAAAAAGAGGAACCCATCCTCAATATGAGACTTCAAAAACTCAACAATCGCCGTGGTTTTCCCAATTCCCGGATTTCCCGCGAGAAATAGCAACGGTTTATCTGAAGTTAAGCCAGCTTGAACCGCCTCCGCATGTGGCGATCGCAACGCCAGAGTTGACGCAAAATTATCAATCACCTCCTGGTGAGGGGGAATCACGTTAATCTGATCCCCTTGAATCTCGGATAATCTCTTGACAAACTCCCGTCCCCCCTGAAAACTACGAGACGCATTGCGGCGAATCACCTGTAACAGATCCCGTCTCGCATCAGTGATCTCAACATCCCGAGGTTCATTGTGATAGATATCCTGACAGGTGGTTAAAAATTTGAGATGTTGCGGATGTTGCGGATTGAGGGACATAATGCTGAGGGAGCGATCGCTATATCCCACCACATTGATCAAGAAATCCTGTTTCCCGACTTTCTCCCACAACCCCAGTTGCGGATCTTGCAAAAACTCATAGAAGCTATAGCCATAACTTCCCGCTTGAATCAATTTACTAACTTCCTTATCCTCTCGCTTAAACGCCGTAAAATATCGCCGCAGATCTTTCGAGAACTCCCAATCGAGATTCTCGGGTTCCCCATTATCCAAACGCAAACTCGCAAACACACTCTTGGATTTTAGGTAACTGATCTCCCGTCGCAACAAACGGCGATGATGATTCAGAGTGGAATCCTGCAAATTCAGCAAATCCTCCGCCTTGCGAACGGAAAACACCGACAAATCTACCACCAACAGCCTCAACGTTCGTCGACGTCGCAGCAAAATTAGGGTATCGGCTCTCAGAAATCCCCCTTTATCTCGATATCGCCGCAGATGGTCATATGAGCAGTCGGTAAAACTAAGTCCCAGTTGAGACAGCCAAGCCTCAATTTTCTTATAGTCTGGCTTTTCCGCAGGTTCTGACTTATTCAATGTTCCTATGCTGTTGTTTCCCGTAAAACAACATTGATAGTAGAGAATTTCTCGATCAGCCGTCGCCTTTCCCAAAGAGTTTAAGTATTCTCGAAAAAAGTTTAACCCAGACAGCCAGCCTTTTTGTAGGAAAAACAGTCCCCAAGTTTCCAGTTTTTCAATTTCACGAGCATCAATCAAATTGGGATTGGATCTTTTGCAGATGCTATCTAACATCTCGGAAAACGCTAACTGTTGCAAATCTTGTTGATACCGATCACCAAAATGATGAGTGAGATTTTCCTGTGCGATCGCCGTTAAAATCCCAACATTAAACCCCACCTCAAACACTCGTCCTAAATCTTCCGCAACCGTTGCAACCATAAGTTTAGGTCTCCTGACGCTCGTTAGACTGTGGATATAAAATAGAGTTAACCGCCGTTAAAAATGCCAAACTATTAAAATAGGTTTTTCCATCTATATGATAAAACAAGGCATTTTTTCGCAACGCTTCATCCCCCATGATTTGTTGATACGGATCCAGCTTTAATTGTGGTTTACTCTGGCGGCGTTCGACCCGGAAAAAGTGAAATAAGGTTAAATAACGCAAAATATCCGTTTTCACTGGGCCATCATAAATCAATCCCTGGCGAATATCTTGGTCATCGAGAATTTCTGGATAGACATTGATAAGAGTCGAATAAGACACCACCCCATTATAAAACCGTCCCTCGTCTCCCACAGTTATTCCGTTAAAGAGATTAAAGAAAACGACAATATGCTGACTCGGATCATTGAGGATATTCAGCAACTGTTGAGTATTCTTGAGACGGTAAGAGTCGGCGTTTAAGCGGCTAGACTTCAGAACCGAATACTGATTCACAAATACCGGATATAACTGTAAATCCTCTAGTCCGTCAACCAAAAACTTGATGAGATTGGGAGACATGAAATAGAGATTTTTGTCCTCCTCAACCTGAGTTAAATTGAGTCGATTCGTATAAGGTGCTTGAGCCAAATAGATAATATGGCGATATCCCGCTTGATGGAGTTGATGAACTAGATCACTGAGAATTGAGGGATTGTTGTACACCTGGCGATCGCCATAATTCTCCGAAAAGGTTTTGAAGGGTTGAATCGTGATTTGTCCGTGATCATTATCGATGGCGATCGCCTCCCCAAACAGCGTCGCCATTCCCGGATATTGATGACGACTCCGTCGTACCCCATCACTCTCCAAACTCGACACCACCAACAACGCCAACTTATCTACTCCCTGAGATCCATCCTGAGGCTGGGGGAGATTAAATTCATAGGTTTGAGGTAACACCGAATACAACGACGCAAACGCATTTCGTATCTTATAAGGGTTTATACTGTTAATCCGAATCCCCTGAGAATTTGACCAATATCGCTCACCCAGTAAATGAACCACCACCTTCGAGAGATTCGCCATAAACTTCTCCGAAGGTGACGGATGTTTTTCAGTTCCCTCATGGAACCGTAATAGAGGAATAAACAATCGCCGATCTTCTAAATCCAACGCATCTAAAATCACCCGCAAGCTGATATACATCAACAATGACATGGTGAAACGATAGAAAAATCCTTGACTCAAATCGCTATTATTCGAGTCTAAATAACGATTGTTGTACGCTACAACGACGAGCGGCGTATTCCCTAAATTTCTTTGAGACGTTTGGCTACTTGTGGAAGATCGAGGAGTTACTAAAACCGGAATTTGATAAATTGTATCTGTCTCCGCATCATAACAATCAAAACTCTCAGTTCCTGGCTTAGAATAATAGCGAATATCCTCAAACTCAAAACAAACTGGAAGTTGACAAAAGGTTTCATTTGAGGTAAAGTCGTCTTTGATTGTGATGTAGCGCAGACATTCCCTAGGATTACGACCCACCACATCATCAAAGACATCTCCGTTACCTAAGGAATTAGGCGATTGTCTTAAAATACCTCGAACTACCCCAATTTTTTTCTGAAAAACTTGAGGCTTAAAAATACCTCGACGTTTTAATGTCGTTTCTAGCAAATGCTTGAGTCTTTGTATTTTTGTCTGAACATTAAATGTTTTAAATCCCTGGATAAGTCCTCGAAAAATACTATCTTTTTGCTCTTGAGTTCCTTCCTTAAAAATAGGGAGAATACGCTGCTCAAAACCAGAAATAACATCATAGTCGAGTTCTGACGAAATTTCATATCCCTCAGCGATTGGATTACACCGTGAGGCAAAGATAAAATAGTAAAGAAACAAAATCCGTAGCATCTTACGTGCTACGATTTCTGTATTACTCTCCTCAACCTGTTGGTCCCAATTTCCCGGATTTAAGATATTGCAATAATAGTCAAACACAGGTTTAGCTTTTTCACCTTGTGCTTGGACTTTATTGGCAAACTTCAGCTTAAGTCCAAAAGTGAAAATCCGCTCGCCATTGCTCTCATTGGTAGTTTCACCGATAATATCCGAAAGAATCGGGATAATCGGCAACGCATCTAAAGATTCTGAGCGTGAAAACCAATCTTTATAATTTAACTCAACTCCGCGATAATTGACCGTGTAATGACCATAAGGCTCCTGACTAATATATTTTTCAATATCCCGTAAACGGCGAATTAAATCATCTAAATACACCACCTCAGGATGAGTATCCCGATTGATTTGTTGACGGAGATACTCTAAATAGCAAATTTTTGCCTCTTTTTTTAGCTTTCCTAACGACTCACGATCCACCACTCGCTGCAAACGATAGAAATCCGAATTTGGCGAGTCTATCAATCGTTCCTGAACAGCCTCTTGGGCATCTTCCAACTCCTCCTCATCCGTTAAAATCCCCTCAAGATAACGAGTTAAGCCAGCTTTCATTCGTTCTGAAAATTGGTTAACCTCACCCACCGTAATCGTCACCTTGTGGAACTTAAGCAGAGAATCCCCACCCCGTCCTTCCGTTCGAGTTTCTAAATCCGCAATGGGGACAGCAGTGGAATTAGAGGCTTCACGCGCAAAACTGATGCGACTCCATGATTCTTCCTCAAGAGTGGTCAGTAAGTCGTTGAGATCAAACCCGGTTGTGTCGAGTTGCTGCTGTAACTGGCTGGCGACTTCCTGACGCAAATCTTGAATCACGCCATTGAACCGTGGCGCAAAATCAGCCGTTAAACTTAACGTCGCTGAACGAGCCGAATAATCCCCAGAAATAGGGTCTTGAATCTGTTGTTGTGCCACAGCTTGGGCGATCGCATCTATATTTACCATCAGGCGATCGCGATCATCTGAACGGATCCGAAAGAGTGGCTTCTGTCCCAATTCCCGTCGAATCTGCGCCAGCAAATCCCCATAATCCAGCGAAAACGGCAACCCCTCTCCCAACTCAAACGTATTCATCTCTCCGGCACCCACAATAGCAACATCTTCCTAGAAGCTTAGCAGAGCCGAGTCCCCCAACTCAAGACTTAAAACTCAAGGCTTAAAACTCAAGACTTAAAACTCAAGGCTTAAAACTCAAGGCTTAAAACTCATCCATCCCACCCCCGAGACAATCTCCTGAATCGATAACATTATCCAACTTCCCTGAAACTAGCGAGTCATTTCGAGAAGCCAGCTATGGTAAGCTAAGACGATCTTTAACCCATAGCCCCTGACTCATCACCAGTCCCATCAGGGTCAGCTAGATCGTCACTCCCAAGGGAACTGTATCAACAAGGAGATAGAGATGTACGAAAAAATTGCCCCTCCCACCAGCGGCGAGAAAGTCACCTTCAAAGACGGAGAACCCGTCGTTCCCGACAACCCGATTATTCCCTTCATCCGGGGAGACGGGACGGGTGTCGATATCTGGCCCGCCACCGAGAAAGTCATCGACGCCGCCGTCGCCAAAGCCTACGGCGACAAACGCCAAATTAGCTGGTTCAAAATCTACGCCGGAGACGAAGCCTGCGAACAATACGGACAATTTCAGTATCTCCCCGAAGATACCCTGCAAGCCATCCGCGAGTATGGAATCGCCATCAAAGGGCCGCTGACGACCCCCATCGGCGGTGGGATTCGCTCCCTCAACGTCGCCTTGCGTCAAATTAACGACCTCTACGCCTGCGTTCGTCCCTGCAAATACTACCTCGGAACCCCCTCCCCCCATAAAACTCCCGAGAAACTCGATATCATCGTCTATCGGGAAAACACCGAAGACATCTACCTCGGGATTGAATGGGCCGAAGGAAGCGACATCGCCAAGCAACTCATCAAACATCTCAACGAGGAGTTAATCCCCGCCACCCCAGAACATGGGAAAAAGCAGATTCCTCTCGACTCCGGAATTGGGATCAAACCTATCAGTAAAACCGGATCTCAGCGGTTAGTGCGTCGGGCCATCAAACACGCCTTGCGACTTCCCAAAGACAAACAAATGGTGACCCTGGTTCACAAGGGAAACATCATGAAATACACCGAAGGCGCCTTTCGTGTCTGGGGGTATGAACTGGCCACCACCGAGTTTCGCAACGAATGCGTCACCGAACGGGAATCCTGGATTTTGAGCAATAAAGAAGCCAAACCAGACATTAGCCTAGAAGACAACGCTCGTAAACTCGAACCCGGTTACGACTCCCTCACCCCCGAGAAAAAAACCGAAGCCTGTGACGAGGTGAAAGCCGTTCTCGAGGCCATTTGGGACACCCATGGAAACGGACAGTGGAAAGAGAAGATCATGGTCAACGATCGCATCGCCGATAGTATCTTCCAACAAATCCAAACCCGTCCCGCCGAATACTCCATCCTCGCCACCATGAACCTCAACGGCGACTATCTCTCCGACGCCGCCGCCGCCATTGTCGGAGGCTTAGGAATGGCTCCCGGCGCGAACATTGGCGACACCTGTGCTATCTTTGAAGCCACCCATGGAACCGCTCCCAAACACGCCGGACTCGATCGCATCAACCCCGGTTCCGTCATCCTCTCCAGCGTCATGATGTTGGAATATATGGGATGGAACGAAGCCGCCGAACTGATCCAAAAAGGACTTGGGGCCGCCATTGCTAACGGGGAAGTCACCTATGACCTAGCACGTCTATTAGATCCCGCCGTCGAACCCCTAAAATGTTCCCAGTTCGCCGATGCCATCATCGCCCATTTTGACGACTAATTAAGCGACCCATTCAGGACGGATGATGTCGTTTCGATGAGGTCTTAAAAAAGGCGGGGGTCATCATTTCGATGACCCCCGCCGCCATAACTAACACCCTAACTAAGGATTGGCAAACGTATTAATCCGTCCACCGCCAATCGCCCGGCCCGGCGGCGTCCGGGGGACCGAGAACGGCTCAGGTGGTTGATTCCGTAAACTCTCCTGGCTCTCAGGCGTGGCATTCATCGAGCCATCAGGATACCCCGTTCCCGTATCAGGAACCGGACCCCGAAAGACCGCACCATTGGGGTTCAACACATCACCCGGCGTTTCCTGATAGGGATTAGCCGACGGATTGGCATCATAGCCGCCAATCGCTCCAGGATTGCCCAAACTTCCATTTTGCATACCCGTTTGTGGCGAAGCCGGGTTCCCATACGTGGGACGGCGATAACCATTACTCGGATTCCCTGAAATACCCGGATTAAAGTCTCCCGCCGAGGAACCAGAGGGGGTTCCCGCCCCCGTCTGAGGCGTCGCACCCGTTACAGCATTGGGATTATAGGGATACCCCGTAAAGGTCGAAACATCAGAATCCGACGGAGAGAACTGCCCAGCGGCCGGAGGAACCGGCATCGCAAAGGCGGGCAGAGTGTCCGCCGACGTGGCTCGGCCATCAGCAGACTCAGCCTCAGACGTCTCTTCAGCACGACCCTCAGCCGCCGCCCGTTGTTGTTGCTCAAACTCAGACGCCTCTTCTGGAGACTCAGAGAGAGGCTGCATCAGGCCCAGAGACCCCGTTCGCGGATTGGCCAACTGTTGGAACCCCATTTCTAGGGGCGTTAACTGCGGAGATGACGGGGCCGCCGCCGTTCCCTCCTCTGGCTGGTTCGGGGCGAAAAACCCATTAAAGAAGCCATTATTTGCCCTTTCGGGGCTAGAACCTTGTGACGACGACGCCTCATCGTCACTCTCCTCTAACCCTAACCCTTGTAGAAACGGATTCGACTGAGCCGACGCCGTCTCCTGAGACTCGTCGCTGTTACCATTGTTCGACTCTGAGGAGAGATCCGGTTCAGGATTAGCTAGGATTTCTAGGATGCGATCGATATTTTCCTGGCGGTCCGCGTTAGGGTTCTCCGTCGGTAGCGGACTCGGAGTTCCCTGCTGTGAAATAATTTGTTGTAATACGTCCGAACTATCAATATCGGCTGCCACGCGAGCTTCTTCGCCCGAGACTTCCCCCTCCCAGTTTGAAGCATCATCATTGTCCGAACCATTCAACGCATCCAGGGAAAATTCCTCAGCCAGTTTCCGGACTCCATGACGGTCCACATATTCCCAGGCGACACCTAGAATCAACACCACCCCTAAAATTGATAGCCAAATTGAGGGGTTCGTGAGGGTTCGCAGTTTTGCACGAACACGATGGATGGAGTTGGGCAGATGTTGAAGAGGCATAAGGCGTCAACCCCGATAGAGTCGTACAATGGCACTATCTCTAGTGTATCAAATTTTTGAATCGGGGGGGAGAAGAGAACAGGGAACACCGGAGCTGGGAACAGAGGGGAGAAGGCAAGCTAGCCATCGGGGAGAACCCACCCCGGCCCATCCCAGGAGAAAATAGACGTAGGGGCGTACCTTGATGATCGCCCTCTTTGCTGGGTCTGTTGGCGCAGAGAAGGTTAGGGAACTGGGGATTTTGGCAAAATTATCGTTTTTTGACTTCAGGCAGGGGTGAGGACGGTTCTGGGGTTTCATTCACGCCTGGTGGAGATTTTTTGACCGCATCGGCTGACCCCTCTGTGGGAATTAAATCCACAACGATTACCTCCGCCAGAACTTGGCCTGGGGCTAATGAGTCCAAGTTTCGCTCTGCTACGGCTTCGATCAGGCTCTGACGGGCATATTGATCTAACTCCTCATCACCCGTGACTTGGAGGGGATAGGGACTGGCTCCGAGGAGGTTCCCCGCCTGATCCTGGGTAATGGCAAAAACCACTCGTTGCGGTTCAGCTAGTCGTGATGAGGGAAGTTCCCGTTTTAGGAAGATCGACGGTTCTTGTGGCAGGCTTAGGGACAGATCTGAATCATCCAGCCAAGTGTCGAGCCAGGTTAGCCACCGCTCCTGAGCTGTTTCACCCAGCTCTAGGGGGCTGACATAGGCTAAGGCCTGCTCGGGTCCGAGACGGATGGGGTCTGGTTCAGGCTTGGATGGCTCAGGTTCTGAGGAGTCGGGGTCTGAGGAGTCGGGGTCGATCGCCTGAGCTTCGGGAGTAAAGTTAACCTGGAACCAATAGGCTCGGTACTGGTCCTGTTCGGGAAATGTGGTGTTGCTAAAAACGTTTTCGAGAAGCGGCTGTAAGAGCAAATCAGGACGCTCGGGTAAGGGACTGAGCTGATCGACGCTTCCATCGGGGGCGACCAAAACCCCGACATAAAATGACTGGCCTAGGAAACGCTCATAGGCCGGTTGTGGCGGTAAGGTCCCCTCAATCACTTGGGGATCTCGTTGACTCCCAACACTGGTATTGTCTTCGAGGCTAGGATTGGCTTCGTAAACCTGCTCGAGCCAAGCATGGTACTCACCCACTAGGGCCATACCCGGGCGGTAGCCGTCTCCACTGGTGGGGAGGCCGGCTCGTTCTGTTTCCCCCTCGGACTCAGAGGGCGGGGATTCGGGAGAAGAGCGGTCTTTTTTCTCCTCTAAGAGGTCTTGTTGGTTGGGTGCTGTGCTGCTGTCAGGCTGGCTCTCATTGGGGGGGGAAGTGGGATAGCTGCGATCGCGTTGGATGTCTTCCCATTGCTGTTGATACTGTTCCCAGAGATCCTCATACTCTGGCGATGAATAGTCTTGAGACGAGGTCCCGGGATTACGGTGGGTATAACTCTCGTAACTCTGACTCATCGGCGGAGGGGTCGCTGAGGGAGTAAACTGCTCTTCCCAACTTGTCCAACGATCTTGAATCGAATCGCGGCTGGCTGGTGAATCATCCGCTGGTGGGGGAGGCGGAAAAGTCGAACGATTCGAGAGCGAGGGAGGACGAGTCGATCGCAAATTTTCCTCAACGTCAAACCCCGAGGCCCCGGCCCCAAACTCCTGAGTTGCAGAGGGAGCGAATTGGGCCAGTTCTTCTGAGGTGAGTTCGACGACATTGCTATCGAGGAGGCGATCGCCCTCAGGCTCTTGGTTCAAGCCAATAAACGGTAGAGAGGCCGCCACGGCCCCATGGAGGCCAACAGAAATGGCGATCGCCAACAGGTTCGGCTGGAGCAGGGTCTGTTGCAGCCGTTGCCGGGGAGTCGACTGCCCTGTTCTAGGGTGAGCCGGGGTGGAGTGAAGTTGGGACGCCTCAGACATACAGGTAATCGTTGACCAAAAATTAACTCAAAATGCCCAGGCTGACGAAGCTCCTCTCAAGCCGGAGCCGTCACCTGGATCATGAATGTTGGTAGTCTAGCAATTTTACAGAGAACCGATAGGGAAATCGGTACAATCCCCTCGCTGAGAAATTCTTGCTCAGACATTCAGACGAGACATCAGACGAGACATCAGACGAGACACCAGACGACTCGCTCTTCGACTTCACGACGAAACAGGGAAGGTTCTCCCATTCCCTGTTTCCGTGGCTTGTCTCTGTCAGCGACTCGCTAAGATACAGCCCGAACGAGGCGGTAACTCAAACGAGATTAGGGTTCCGTCACTACGGAGACTCTTGGCCGTCAACAAGTCTCCATACTTTAACTCTAGGCCCTTAACCGTTGGAGATAGGGTTTCTAGCCTCAGTTGCTCCGGTTCATCTCCCGCATTGACGGCTACGATCACATCGTCAGCCCCAGGGAGATTCCGTAGGAAAGCATAGAGACTCTCTTGAGCCAACAAGATCTCATAATGGCCGGTTCGTAAGGCCCGATATTGATGGCGCAAGGCGATCAGTTGACGATACATTTGATAGACATCTTGATTCCACTGTTGAGAATCAGGAAAGGTTTTACGACAATCGGGATCATGACCGCCGTTTAAGCCGACTTCATCGCCATAGTAAATACAGGGAGCGCCGGGAAAGGTCATCTTCAGCAGGGCCGCCAGCTTGAAACTGGGGATATCTTCGCTGGCCAGGGTCAGCATACGCGGGGTATCGTGGCTATCGAGAAGATTGAGTTGAGCCAGTTGAATCTCCCAGGGATAGAGATCCAAGAGATCCTGGATTTTCTGCCCATACTCCTCGGCGTTGAGGGCGGGATAGGGGTCATACTCATGAAATTCGACTAATTCTCGCACCACGCGATCGCCGGCCACATAGGCGATTGTCGGCCCCGTAAACTCGTAGTTCATCACCGCATCAAACTGGGTTCCATCGAGCCATTGGCCCGCATCTTTCCAGACTTCTCCCACGATATAGGCCTCGGGGTTAAGGGCTTTGATGCGATCGCGAAATTCGACCCAGAAACCAGGGGTTTTGACTTCAAAGGGAACATCTAAGCGCCAACCATCAATGCCTTGGCGAATCCAATGTTCGCCCACCTGCATGATATATTCACGCACATCGGGGTTATCGTGGTTAAATTGGGGCAAGGCACGATTGCCCACCCAACTGACGTAATTGGCTGGCAGATTGCCGTCATAGGCGCTCAGGGGCCATTTTTCGACGCGAAACCAATCGAGCCAGGGAGAATGGGGGCCGTTTTCGAGAATATCGTTAAAGAAGTAAAAGCCCCGACTCGCATGGTTGAACACACCATCAATGACGACCTTTATCTCCCGTTCATGGGCGCGATCGAGCAGGGCGGCGAAGGCGTCATTTCCCCCTAAAATGGGGTCAATTTGATAGTAGTCGTGGGTGTGATAGCGATGGTTACAGGCTGATTGAAAAATAGGGGTTAGATAAATCGCTGTAATTCCCAAATCTTGGAGATAGTCTAACTGATCGATGACACCCCAGAGATTTCCTCCTTTATAGCCTTGGGGAGTGGGGGGGTCACTCCAAGGTTCAAACTGGTTGGGATTGGTCGATAGCTTTTCGGGGTAATCGTCGCGTTTGGCGAAGCGATCGGGGAAGATTTGGTAGAATACGGCGTGCTTAACCCAATCTGGGGTTTGTACTTGCATGAGTTTTTTATACGATCTGCTAGGGCTATCTTACCGGCATACTTTCTATCGTCCCATCTTGACACGCCCATTGGGGCGATCGCCCGCCTGGATTGTCGTCCTCATCGGACTAATTTACACAGGATTGATGTTGATCTCCGGCCCGGTTCTGGCTGAGGGGATAGACCCCCCATTGCTCACCGAGTCTATCTTACGCGAACGCCTCAACGCCATTGACCGCGATGGGGAACCAGCGGTTATTGATTTAACAAACTTCAACATTGATTTACGCCGCAGTTATAAACGCGACAGCGGCGAGCCATTTGTCGACTACTTTTATCAGCAACTACAACAACATCTGAAAACGACCTATCCGGTTCCAGGCTTGGATTTAAGTGGTTCTCAAATTCAAGGAGTTTTTAGGATTCAACCCTTGAGTTTAGATGTCCCTTTATATGGACAACAGCTCTCGTTATTATTGTCTGAAGACGAACGGAAGCAGCTTGATCGCGATCGCCGCCGCCGTTCTCAGTTACAACAACTCGCAATCACGGTTTTATCCAACTCCCCAACCTCCACCCACCGTGATTTTCAAGTGCGGATTTTTCGGGGCAAACTCAAATTAAATAAAACCCACTTTTTTGATCAGGTAGATTGGAGTAACACATTTTTTTTAAGTGGAGTTGATGCACAAGGGGCGGTCTTTGAGACGTCATTGCGAGGACTAGAATCTCGATTTAGCCAGAATTTCAACTTTAATCAAGCCCAATTTCTTGACTCAGTTTCATTTCATAACAGTATTTTTTTCACCGATTCAAGTTGGACGCAAAGTCAGTTTTCAGGAGAAACCGACTTCACCGGTGCAGTCTTTGAAGGTTCAGGGGATTTTCGCAAAAGTCGATTTAAGACTCTCGCCAACTTTGAAGCCAGCAAATTTATTAAAACTGCCGATTTCTCCCAAACCACGTGGAATAGTCGCGCCAATTTTGCTAAAACCAAGTTTGTGCAAGCACTTTACCTAACGAATGCTCTAATTCTTGACCGTTTCAGCTTCCGAGATGCCCAATTTCTTAACGCCGTCAATCTTCGGGAAGCTAGCTTTCAAAAACTTCTCGATTTTAGTGATGCTCAATTTACCTCAGATGCCTATATTAATATTTCAAACTTAACCTTTGATGCCAGTGACGCTCAACTCATTGGCAATCCCGGTAAAATCGGCAAGGTTTTATCGATTCCAACCTTGCAAGGAAATGAAAACCTATTAATTAACCTAGTCCGTAACTTTCGAGAATTGGAACAAATTGAGGATGCTAATCAAGTTAACTATAAGCGAGTTGTGCTTGTTCAGCGAGATTTATTTAAACGAGTCTTTGCGAGTAACCTCAATACCGCCTCTCGGGAAACCTTGCGAAAAATCGGCTTGTCTCAAACCCAAATTTCGGAAATTATACAACATCGTCAAGAGCAGTTATTTTCTAGCTTAAGTGAGATATTGAGCCTAGAATCTGTATCGCTTAATACCTACACTCAAGTTCGCGATCGCCTAATTGCAGCGTCTCCAACTACCTGGAAAAGCCGACTGTCTCTCTCTAGCAAATTGCTATTTATTACCCTATTACTGGCATTAAGCCGCTATGGAACGAGCTTTGCCTTGATGATGGGTGTAGGTGCGATCGCGATCGCCTATTTTGGCTGTCTATTTTGGCTCATCGACCGTTATCGTCGCCACCGCCCACAACCCATTTTACCCACAGTGTTTGAAATCAGTTGCATGGGAATAACAACAGGGATTTTGGGACTATTAGGTATCATTTCTATCTTTCAAAGTTCACCACAACCTTGGCTCACATTCACCTGTTTAGGAGTTGTGATGTTTCCCGTTCCCGGTCTGTTAACCTTTCGTATCTATCAACAAGGACGCTATCATGATTTAATGAACGTTTCCTATTTTGTTGAAGATGGAGCCTTTCGGGAATTACGGTTAATGATTAGTCGTTTGCCGATTATGCCAAGGTTTCCCTTCTTCCGCGATCGCTTTGAACCCATTTTGAGCGATCGCCGTTGGGGGTGGCTCAATTACTATGATTTCAGCCTCAACAATTTACTCAAATTTGGCTTTAACGATATTCGTTTGCGGGACAAACATATCCCCGGCTTAATCACCGCCTTAGCCTGGTATCAATGGGGAATCGGGATTTTATACATTAGTCTATTATTCTGGACATTATCCCGAACCATTCCCGGCTTAAACCTCTTTCTCTATCTTTAACTCAGAGCGAGACCTCGATCACTCAGCCAAACTCAGCCAAACCCAGTTCACCTAACATCAAAACGAGAGACAATCGAACCCCCCACCATGCAACGAACTCTAATTTGGCATCGCCATAACTTACGACTGTGCGATCGCCGTGATCTTCAACAACTTCAAACATCCCACTCCCAACTCATTCCCCTATACTGTTTTGACCCCCGAGACTTTGGCAAAACCGCCTTTGGCTTCCCCAAAACCGGAGCCTATCGTAGCCAATTTCTCCGGGAATCCGTCGCCAACTTACGGGAGAATCTACGTCAGCGAGGAAGTGACTTAATCATTCGCCACGGGAACCCCAAACAGATCATTCCCGAACTCGTCAAAACCCTCAACATTGACCAAGTTTGCTTTGAAGCCGAAGTCACCCGCGAAGAACAACAGGTGGAACACGCACTGCGTCACGCCTTACAACCCTTAGGAACCCACATCCAAACCCATTGGGGAGCCAGCTTATACCACCCCAGTTAGCTCCCCTTCACGATTGAGCAGCTTCCCGATGTCTTTACAAAACCGGAGTTGATTGCTGAGTTAGTTCCAGGCGTTCCAGCAGACTGTCACTTCGACTATAGCGCTCCAGTCCTCAAAGAGCGAGAACGCCGCCTTGATGGACTCCTAACCCCCACAGGAGACGACCCCAATCAACCCCGACTCAGAGAGTCAGCACCCCTCGGCTTAACTCGGTTGTGTTTGACTCGGAATGAGAATCAAGGCCCAGTAGGTCGCCTCTTCTGGGTCGAGTTCTCGGATGGGGATAATGCGCTGAGTCGGTTGAGTGGCTCGCTCGATATAGAGCGATCGCTCTAAGAGTCCCAATTCTTCTAAAATGTCTCGAACTTTAGCAAAATGTCGCCCCAATTTAATAATAACGGCGGCATCAACTCCCTGAAGGCGATCGCGCAATTGGTCAGCCTCCAACGTCGCCGGCATAATACTCAACACATCATTGCGGAAGGTAATCGGAACCCCCAACATAGCCGCACTGGCAAAGGTCGAAGAAATGCCTGGAACGACTTCAGTAGGAAATCGGGGGGCCAGTCGTTGAAACAGATACATAAAACTGCCATACAGCATCGGTTCCCCTTCACATAACACCGCCACATCTCGCCCCAAACTTAACTGTTCGGCAATTTTTTCCGCGCCCAAATCATAATAGGGTTGAGACGATCGCCGCACACTAAAGGGCAACGGCATGGGAATTTCATGCTGTTCCGGGCGAATAAAATCGGCAACAATTGCCCGAGCCAATGCCTTGCCATTTTCTAATGTTGGGTAAGCAATCACTGGAACCGACGTTAAAATTCGATGAGCTTTTAACGTTAAAAGTTCTGGATCACCAGGACCAATTCCCAATCCATAGAGTCGTCCCAATTCGGTCATAATTCATTCTCCTTAGCTAGTGCATTCACAGCAGCGGCGGCGATCGCACTGCCACCCCGTCGTCCCTGTAACGTCATAAACGGAACCCCAAACTCCCCCCGAGCCAGCTCTGCTTTCGACTCAGCCGCCCCCACAAAGCCCACCGGAAAGCCTAAAATTAACGCCGGTTTCTCAACCCCTCTCGCCAACAATTCCAACAGATAAAACAACGCCGTCGGCGCATTGCCAATCACCACAACTGACCCCGATAAATGGGGTTTCCATAACTCTAACGCCGCCGCCGATCGCGTATTGCCAATCTCCTGGGCCAGCTCAGGAACCCGTGGCTCCCGTAGGGTACAAATCACCGGATTCTCCGCCGGTAGCCGAGCGCGAGTCACCCCATGAGCCACCATCTGCGAGTCACACAAAATCGGCGCCCCCTGACGCAACGCCTCTCGTCCGACCTGCACCGCCCCCTCAGATGCTGCCAAATCCGCCACAATATCAGTCATTCCACAGGCGTGAATCAAGCGAACGGCAACATGAGCCAAATCGGCGGGCAACGTCTCTAACGCCGCCTCAGCGCGAATAGTGGCAAAAGATTGTTTATAAATTTCCTGGCCGTCACGGATATAGTCGATCATCGTTGCCACTCCTGAAGCCGAACCCCGGCTTGCTGCGATCGCCGGACCCAAGCCGTGAACGATTCTTCGGAGGCTCGACGGTGCTGCTGATAGCGTGTTAAGACCCGACCGAGTACTAGCGAGAGATCTCCAACCGCCACAGAGCCGAGATCATATGTCCAGGAATCCTGGCCATCGCCGAGATACAGGTGATAGGTCTCGTCAGCGGTTCCCAACAGGGTGATCTCCGCTGGACTGGGTTGAGCGCAGGATTTGGGACAGGCGGTGAGATGGATGTTAATGGGGGTCTCTAGGGTTTCTACTCCAATCTGTTGCGGGAGTTCAGCCAGGAGACGACGCGCATCGGTTTGCGTGGCGGTCGTGGCGGCTGAACAGCCCGGTTTTCCCGTACAGGCGGCGATCGCCAACGGCGGAACCTCCCCCGACAACCCCAATTTCTGTAACTGCTGCAACACGCTCTCCACCTGAGTCTCAGGGATATTGGCCACAATCAAGCTTTGCCAAGGGGTTAAGCGCAAAGGTCCTGAGCCAACCTGTGCGACCAACTCCAGAAGTCCCTGAACCTGAGCCAGCGTCAACTGTCCCAAGGGCAAATCCACGCCGATATAGGCGAAACCCGGTTGACGTTGACGATGGACACCCAAGTGAGCCGCACCCGCACTCGGGGTTAGACTCGGCGGTTTCCCCCGGAGGAAGGCTTGAGGTTGATAATGGGTTGCTTGGTCCAGATACTGTTCTAGCCCCCAATCGGCCAAAAGATGCGTCATCCGCCGTTTGCGCCCCGGCTTAGGCAACGGTTCGGCGTGACGGAGGTAATCGAGATAGGCTTGAGTCAGAGCGGCGACGGCTTCCACAACTTTGTCTGGGGGAATCAAGCGGCCAGTGTCATGGAGTTGTTTCCCGGCCCCTAAGGCCAGATGAACCATAACAGACGAGTCCTCGTTTGCGCCATCATTTTCGCTATCATTTGCGCCATCAGAAGCGACGACGGACAATTGAATCTCGTTATAGCGATGTTCCCAGGAGAGCGGCGAGCGAGTGCCGATCGCCACAGATCCACCGCCATCGATACCAATGCTAAACTTAGCCGGCAGAGCCTCTAACTGGCGCTGCTGTTGGATAAACTCATCTAAGGCTTGCACCCAGGGACGAGTATCGAGGAGTTCCTGGGGATCAATCCCGGCGGTGGGGCTGGCCATGATGTTACGAAGCTGATCCACTTGCGGGATAGGAGACGCTAAACCGAGGGTTTTGAGTTCTGTAAAGATTTCGGGACTGGGGGCCTGGCCGAGCGATCGCAGTTGCAGATTGCCCCGATTTGTCACTTGCAGGCGATCGCAACCCCAAGCCTCCATCCAACGAGCGATGGCCCGTCCTTGGGACAGGGTCAGTTGCCCACCGGGGGTACGAATCCGCAGTAAAAAGCCATCTTGGGCCGGGGTTCCATAAAACACCCCCGGACAGGGATTTGCGTCAATGATCCAATTCACAATGAGTTTCCTTCTCTGTGCGACGCAGAGAATCGACAATGACCGGACTCGATCCGGATTGATGTCGGTGTTCTGACTTGTGGGTACAAGACAATCGGCGAAGTCACCCCATTACAGTTGCGGCACAGTCCCGGACTCTGACCGGAGTTTCCCAACAATCAATCTCACCACTGTAGCATGGGACGACCCCTTCATGAGACAGTACAGCTAGTCGGGGCGAAAAAATTTTCGCCCCGACTAGGATTGAGGCATGAGGCACGTAGGGATGACGGAGAAATGGTTATCGGTCATTGGCATCGGTGAGGAGGGCCAGGCTGGACTCAGTGCAGCGGCGCGATCGCTCTTGGAACAGGCTCAAATTCTGGTAGGGGGCCGGCGACATTTGGGATTTTTAGACGAGGGCGATCGCCGAGAACACCTCGTTTGGGGGTCACCCCTACAAGAGACGATTGACGCCATCCTCCAGCGTCGTGGCCAACGAGTCTGTGTCTTAGCCACCGGTGACCCGATGTGGTACGGAATTGGGGCCACCCTAGTGCGTCAGGTTCCCCTAGAGGAGATGACCCTGATTCCCGCACCTTCGGCTTTTAGTCTCGCCTGTAGCCGCCTGGGTTGGCCCCTAGCGGATGTGAATACCCTCAGCCTCTGTGGACGACCTGCGGACTTGTTACTGGGCTATCTTTATCCAGGAGTGCGTTTGTTGCTGTTGAGTGGCGATCGCCATACCCCCACTCTCGTCGCCCAACGACTCACCGAGGCGGGATTTGGCCAAAGTCAGATGACGGTCCTAGAACGACTCGGCGGCGCCCAAGAACGGCTGATTCAGGGCCAAGCCGCTACCTGGAATCCAGGGGAGTTAGCGGACTTAAACACCATCGCCATTGACTGTTGTGGCCAGAGTTCTCACCATTGTGGTCCAGGATTGCCGGATGAGGCCTATCATCACGATGGACAACTGACGAAACGGGAAGTCCGTTCCGTGACCCTTTCTAGCCTGGCCCCGCAGCCGGGACAACGATTGTGGGATGTGGGGGCCGGGTGTGGTTCGATTAGTATTGAATGGCTTAGGAGCGATCGCCGTTGTCAGGCGATCGCCATCGAACAGCATCCCCAACGAGTCGGCTACTTGGCCGATAACGCCGCCGCCTTAGGGGTTCCTCAGTTAGAGATTGTCAGCGGGCCAGCCCCGGCGGCCTTGCAAGATTTACCGGAACCGAACACCATCTTTATTGGTGGGGGACTGACAACACCAGACCTGTTAGAGACCTGTTGGCAGGCGTTACCCTCAGGGGGTCGTCTGGTAGCCAACGCCGTCACCGTCGAGAGTGAACAGAGGCTGTTCCAGGCCCAGCAGGAGTGGGGTGGCGCGTTAACTCGCATTGCCATTCAACGAACCAAACCCCTCGGGCGATTTCTCAGTTGGACGGCGTTGGCCCCGGTCACTCAATGGTCAGTCCTCAAAGCCTGATTTTCAGGGTCTCAAGCGCCTATCTTTGGCGAATTTCCCCATCCTCAAGATAGGTCACGGAATCAGCAACATCCAAAATGCGCGGATCATGGGTAACCATTAACACGGTGACATCCTCATCAATGGCCAAACGCCGCAACAACTCCATCACCGCATGGCCACTCTTGGAGTCCAAGGCCGCCGTGGGTTCATCGGCCATGACAATCTCCGGTCGCGTCACCAAGGCCCGGGCGATCGCCACCCGCTGTTTTTGCCCCCCAGACAGGTCTCGGGGACGATTTTGACCTTTATCCCCCAAGCCCACGCGATCGAGCATCTCCTGGGCGGATTGGCGGGCATTGCGACCACGAATGCCCTGTAGATTCAGAGCTACTTCCACATTTTCCGCCGCTGTCAGGGCCGGAAACAGATTAAAGCCTTGGAAAATAAAGCCTAAATGATTGAGGCGGAACTGGGACAACTGTTTCCGGGACATTCCTGTAATGTTCTCACCGAGAAGACAAACGGACCCGGATGTGGGGGCAAGTAGGCCCGCTAGGATAGACAAGAGGGTCGTTTTTCCTGACCCCGAGGGTCCCATGAGTAAGCGAACCTGGCCTCGCTCGATGGTGAGATTGACCTGTTTGAGAATCTGAGTCCGCTTCTGGCCGGTCAGATAGGACATTTCCACATCCGTGGCGGCCACCGCCGTCCGACCTTTGGGAATGGGACTGACCGAAGGCGAAGGTAAACAGGGATCCTGAGTCGAACGCTGAGTAGACACCGGGAGTTTAAAAGGGGAGACAATCATAAATACAAGCTTCTAGGCAGAACACAACGGTGTGAGATATCCCTGAGCGACTAGGGGACTGTTATGAGCGGACTCGACGAAAAGTAGCTCCATCATTAACCGATTTTTTCAGGAGTTCAAGCGATCGCGCCCAAATTTTGTCTAAGCTTTAAGGTCTCTAAGCTTTAAGGTCTCTAAGCTTTAAGGTCTCTAGGCTTTGAAGACAATGGCCGGATCAACTCGGGTCACTTTCTGAATTGCAAAAAAACCAGATCCAACACACATCACCGTCGTCAGGAGAAAAATCCCGGCCGCTGAGGCTGGGGTAATCAGGATAATGATCCCCATCCCAGTGCTAACCCAGTGAGATAAGCCCAGACAGAGCGCCATTCCCGGGAGATAGCCTAAAACCGCCATCCAGAGTGCTTGCTCGATAATGACCCGATACAGCACCCAATCCGATGCTCCCATGGCCTTGAGGGTGCCAAACTCCTTCAGGCGATCGGATACCGAAGAATAGAGAATCTGTCCGACAATGGCAATCCCAACGACCACACCGAGTCCAGCCCCAAAGCCTAACACAAAACCCAGCCCCGTTCGGCTTTGCCAATAGTTGCGCGTCCGTTGCGCTAACTCCTGACGAGTCAAGGCTTGGCTACCCGGAAGAGCCTCATTGAGTCGTTGTTTCAACTCCTGTAAATCCTCTCCGCGTTCGGCCCGAATCAGAATATGAGTTAACACATCCGAGCGTCTCAGAGGGGACGGGGTAGGAGGAGGCTCAACGGACTCAGACGACGAGCTGAGGTCTCGCTCATACCGGTTGTTACATCTAATATTCCCCTCGCCATCAACCTGACAATTTACGGATGTACCAATTCCGGTAGTAGCATAGGCGTTGGCGGTTTCAAGGGATGTAAAAATAAATACGCTTGAGGCAATGGACTGGGTTCCTTCGGTGATGCCCACCAGGGTAGCCGGCAAGGAGTTGATCAGTCCTTGATCCCCAAGGTCTTGCAAGTTGAGGGCGTCGAGTTGGGAGTCGTCCGCGATAATCGTATAAGGAGTTTGTAGCTCGGCGATATGTCCCTGGGTAAGATTCCAGGGAGAAAACAGTTCGCCGCCGGGGTCAAAGCCAATTAGTCGTAATGGGGCAATTGTGCCTCCCGGACCCTTCCACTGGCCTGGAGGTAACAGCAAGGGTTCGGCTAGGTCGACTCCTTCGACCTCTCGGGCCAGGAACAGAAGTTCCACGGGAAGGGAGGGGGTCAACTCGAAATACACCATCTCGGCGGAAGAGACCCAAATATCGGCGTCGGATTCTTCGGGAACTAAGGCGGTTGACTTGAGAAAACCCCGAAAAATGCCAATTTGAACGGTAACTAGGGTGACAGCAAAGACAATTCCCGCTTGGGCGATGAGGAAGCGGGGAATGTCTTCGAGTAGGTTCTTACGGGCAAGGGAAGCCATGAACGGTAGAGTGACGGTGATGACAAGTGAATCAGGACATCGGTGAGGGTCGACGGTATAGCCGGGTATGGCCGACAATACGGCTGACTCTTCACCTCTCCTTCTAGCCTAATGGAAGATTCACAAGTCGCACAGTCAGGGGTTGACAAATTGCTCAATCTCAGATCGGCAATTAAACCGTTGGCCGGATTTCAAAGTCTGATAACTGTTGGGGAGGTTCTCCGCAGGTCTCGACCGTCTGAACCTCGGCGGCGGCTGGCCCCTGATGACACCAGGCGACGGCGTTTTGCACTAAGGCGGGATCGCCCTCAAACAGTGCTTCGACGGTTCCATTGCGTCGGTTGCGAACCCAGCCGGATACGCCGAGTTGTCGGGCCTGCTGTTGGGTTGAATAGCGAAAGCCAACGCCTTGGACTCGTCCCGAAATCATGACTCGGATGGCGGTGGTCGGTCGGTTGTTGGCAGGGTCATGACTTTTCATTCGCGCAATTCGGTGTAACGTCCGTTTCTTACGTTAGCCTAATCGGCTCGGCCAAAAATCTAGCCCCGGAAGGAAGAAATCGCCAATCCACGCTCAGGATTTAGGCTTGACAAATCGCTAAATCTATGGTACGCAAATGGCTTATCGAGGCGTCTGAATCAGACGATTTCAACGGGCGGCCCAGCTCGGAGGATCCGCTTGAAATAAACTGACATCAACCCAACAGCCGTCGGCATTGGGAGAGACGGAAATCAGAGGATCGGCATGGCCCGTGCGCAAACCGTCGAGATGTCCAGTGTCAGTTTTCCAAAGTTTGAGGGTGCGTTCGACACTGCTGCTGGCCAGGGAGGTGCCATCGTCACTCAGGGACAGCGATCGCACGGGACCGGAATGGGCCTTAAGCCGATAAAAGCTTTCACCGCTGGCCACCGACCAAACTTCAATTTGTCCATTCTGGAAGCCACAGCCAACTTGAGACCCGTCGGGGGAGAGGGTAATGCTGGAAATGCCATCGCGGATCTGAGAAAACAGGAGAGTCAGGGTCCGATCGCACCATTGCCAAACCCGAATCTGGCGATCGCTGCCTGTACTAGCAAAGAGGGTTCCAGAGGCGGAAATGGCTAAAAAGCGGATTCCGCCCTCGTGGGCCGTAAATGAATGTTGTTTTTGGCCACTTTCAACCTGCCAAATCTCGATTTTACCGCCCTGGCTCCCGCAAATGAGTTGTTCTCCGGGAAAATCGAGTAGCACAGCCGTCACCCCACTGCGAAGGCCCGGCAGCGATCGCAACAATTGACCCTGTCCAGAGTGACAACAATGGTAGATACGATCGGCATCTCGCGTCGAGAGGGTTTGTCCGGCTGAACCCGTCGTCGAGGGGGCGGTTGACCAAGTTCGTCCGCCCAAGGCATCTTGGAGTTGGGTGTCACTGAAGCGCCAGAGTTTGAGGCTGCCATCATAGCCGGTACTGGCCACCGTTTTGCCATCGGCGGCGATCGCTAAGGGGTAAGCACAATTGGAACTTCCCATTAGTGGACGCAGCCAGGCTTCCGATTGGCGAATTTGTCGCGATTTGTTGGCCTCGACATAGCCTCGTAATCCTCCTCCATACCAAAGCTGATCGAGACTAAGTCGATCTTGCGGCGGCAGGCGATCGCTCGGCAGAAATCCTAAAATAATTGGATGATAGTCCTGATACGCATCATCGAGAGACTCTTGAATCCAAACCCAAATCACCAGATCACTCTCGTTTGGGTTCACGGGTGGGACCACCTCGGCGATCGTCTCCCCCGTCACCGCCATCACCTGAACCCGCAACCAGGATTCTGGCTTCCCTGAAGCATCCTCAAGCCAATAACACTGATGGTGATGGTGATGGTGGTCGTGGTCGCGATCGTGGTCGCGATCGTGGTCGCGATCTGCGGCCGACGTCCGCAAGGGATAGGGCCAGATCAAGCTAACCGTTGTCACCGCTAATCCTTCTAATAGATACTGTTTCCACAGCTCACTGACGGGAATAATGGGATCAGATTCTACAATTCGTTGGCGACAGTCAGCGCGAATCGTCGAGAGGCGATCGCCATAAATCTTGACCCGTTCTGACCAAACCCCTGGACAATCATGATTGAGAATTGGTGAAGAATTCGGACAACGCTTGAGTTCTTGTAAGCGCGTGATAAAGTCCTGTTGTTGCACATGTAGGGGAATCGTCCAGTCCATGAGGGCAGTCCATCAAGAAGGTGAGGGATTAGTCTATATGTTGGCATGAATTATCTTGGCATGGATGTTGCCCCCCACGGCTCCTCAACCGGGACTCACTGCTCCAGACCGATTCCCCGTTAACTGTTCCTTAAGATACAATCAACGGGGAGTCGCCTTCCTCAACCGGGACGTCGGCCCCCAACATCTCTAGCCGAGAGATGCTCAATCCCCCGTCCAGACTGTTCACGTTTGGGCCGATGTGGGACGATACTGTTAATAAACCTTAAGCTTAAACGTCTATGGATGTTGCCAACCTTGCGTCTCAGTTGAATGCTGGGACTATTTTGCCAGAGGGCATCGTTCTGACAACCCTCCTCCTGGTCCTCATTGTTGATCTCATCAGCGGCCGAAAATCGGCCAAATGGACACCCTATTTAGGGATTTTGGGACTGTTGGCTGCGGTAGCCGCCCTCGTCCTGCAATGGGATAACCCGATGCCATTCGGGTTCCTCGGTGCCTTCAATAGTGATCCCCTCAGTTTGGTGTTTCGGGGCATTATTGCCCTGTCGACGGCTGTGACGATTCTCATGTCGGTCCGCTACGTCGAACAAAGTGGCACCTCTCTCGCTGAGTTTTTAGCCATCCTCATGACGGCGACCCTAGGCGGGATGTTTCTGGCCGGGGCCAATGAATTGGTCACCGTGTTTGTCGCCCTCGAAACCCTCAGTATTTCCTCCTATCTACTGACGGGCTATATGAAACGGGATAGCCGCTCCAATGAAGCGGCCCTAAAATACTTGTTGATTGGTGCGTCGAGTTCCGCCGTCTTTCTCTATGGAGTGTCTCTCCTGTATGGCCTCTCAGGCGGTCAAACTCAACTCGATGAAATTGCCACCACTGTGGCCAATAGCCCCGACAGTCAAGCCATTGGCCTGGCCATCGCCCTGGTCTTCATCATTACCGGCATTGCCTTTAAAATCTCAGCGGTTCCCTTCCACCAATGGACGCCTGATGTCTATGAAGGCTCACCGACACCTGTCGTGGCCTTTCTCTCCGTTGGCTCGAAAGCCGCTGGTTTTGCGATCGCCATCCGCTTGCTCGTGACCGCTTTTGGCTCGATGACTGAGCAATGGCACTTTGTCTTTACGGCCCTGGCCATCCTCAGTATGGTCCTCGGGAACGTCGTCGCCCTAGCTCAAACCAGCATGAAACGGATGCTGGCTTACTCCTCCATCGCTCAAGCGGGATTTGTCACCATTGGCCTTCTCGCAGGAACCGATGCCGGCTACGCCAGTATGATGTTCTATCTGATGGTTTACCTGTTCATGAACCTGGGAGCCTTCACCTGTGTGATTCTCTTCTCCCTACGGACCCGAAGCGATCGCATTAGTGACTATGCCGGTCTCTATCATAAAGATCCGCTACTGACCCTAGGCTTGAGCATTTGCCTATTGTCCCTCGGGGGTATTCCACCTCTGGCCGGCTTCTTCGGCAAAATCTATCTTTTCTGGGCCGGCTGGCAAGCCGGACTCTATGGCCTGGTTCTGCTAGGTCTCGTCACGAGTGTCGTCTCGATTTACTACTACATCCGCGTCGTCAAGATGATGGTGGTCAAAGAACCCCAGGAAATGTCCGAGGTGGTGCAAACCTATCCCGAGGTGCGCTGGAATTTGCCCGGAATGCGCCCTCTACAGGTGGGATTAGTGGTGGCGTTAATCTTTACCTCGGTCGCCGGGATTCTCTCGAATCCTCTGTTTACCTTGGCGAATGACGCGGTCATCAACTCCCCGGTCCTTCAGTCGGCAACGGCTGAAACGCCCACCGTGGCTGCGGCGATCGCCGCCCCGGATCTCTAACGAATCCAGCAACGAATCTGGATCAGACTCCGAGTTTTCCCTCACATCTACCCCCCTGATGTTGTCAAGATATCAGGGGGGTTTTTGGGCCAATTCGGTAGAGATTTGCGATAGAATTAGAGACTACGCCTACCACAAAAACGCTGCCCGTAATGAGTAAGGGAACACTATTCGATAAAGTCTGGCAAACGCACCGCGTTGGTACGTTGCCGTCAGGACAAACACAATTATTTATCGGGCTACATCTAATTCATGAAGTGACCAGCCCTCAAGCGTTCGCCATGTTGCGGGAACGGGATCTAACGGTCCCCTTCCCGGAACGCACCCTGGCCACGGTGGATCATATCGTCCCCACCGAAAACCAGGCTCGTCCCTTTAGCGATGTCCTCGCCGAAGAGATGATTCAAGCTCTTGAGGACAACTGCAAGCAATATGGAATTCGCTTCAATAATGTCGGGTCCGGTCGTCAGGGCATTGTTCACGTCATCGCCCCGGAACAAGGTCTGACACAGCCAGGAATGACCATCGCCTGTGGGGATAGCCACACCTCCACCCACGGCGCTTTTGGCGCGATTTCCTTTGGGATTGGCACCAGTCAGGTTCGCGATGTTCTCGCCTCGCAAACTCTGGCGATGAACAAACTCAAGGTACGTCGTATTGAGGTCAATGGCCAACTGCGTCCTGGGGTCTATGCCAAGGATGTGATTCTACATATTATTCGCAAACTCGGGGTCAAAGGGGGAGTCGGCTATGCCTATGAATATGCCGGTACGACGTTTGAGCAGATGACGATGGAAGAACGGATGACCGTTTGCAATATGTCCATCGAAGGGGGCGCTCGCTGCGGCTATGTCAACCCCGATCAGACCACCTATGACTATATTCAGGGGCGCGAGTTTGCCCCACAAGGGGAGGATTGGCAGCGAGCGCTACGCTGGTGGAACGAGATTCGCAGTGATGCCGATGCCGAGTACGATGATGTGGTCGTCTTCGAGGCCCAGGAGATTCCACCCACGATTACCTGGGGGATTACTCCGGGTCAGGGGATTGGTGTCGATGAGTCGGTTCCGATGCCGGAGAGTTTGCCGCAGGGCGATCGCGCGATCGCCCAAGAAGCCTATCAGTACATGCAGCTGTCCCCTGGACAACCCATCCAAGGTACAAAAGTCGATGTTTGTTTTATCGGCAGTTGCACCAACGGCCGTTTAAGTGACCTACGCGAAGCCGCCAAGTTTGCCCAAGGCCGTCAAGTCGCCGAGGGAATTAAAGCCTTTGTCGTTCCCGGGTCTGAGGAGGTCAAACGCCAAGCTGAAGCCGAAGGCTTAGATAAAGTCTTCATTGAGGCTGGGTTTGAATGGCGCAATGCTGGCTGTTCAATGTGTTTGGCTATGAACCCAGACAAGTTACAAGGCGATCAGATCAGCGCCTCGTCCTCCAACCGCAATTTCAAAGGCCGTCAAGGCTCATCCTCGGGGCGAACCCTCTTAATGAGCCCAGCGATGGTCGTCGCTGCTGCCATCCACGGCACAGTGGCCGATGTCCGGGACTGGATTTAACCCGAAATCCCCCAAACCCTATTCCCTAGGAGCGATCACAGGTTATCTCTTCCCAGGTGGAGATAGGGGTGGGTTCCCCCCTCTTGCCTCTTGCCTCTTGCCTCTTGCCTTTTGCCTTTTGCCTTTTGCCTTCCCCAAACCATGACTCAAGTTAAACAAATTTCTGGACGCGGTATCCCGTTAACGGGAGATGATATCGACACCGATCGCATTATTCCCGCTCGCTTTCTGCGCTGTGTGACCTTTGACGGCCTCGGCGATCATGCCTTTGAGGACGATCGCAGCCAAATGAAAGGCGAACATCCCTTCGATATCGCCGCCTATCAGGGGGCGAGTCTCTTAGTCGTCAATGCCAATTTTGGCTGTGGTTCGAGTCGTGAACATGCCCCGCAAGCTATTCAACGCTGGGGAATTCAAGGCTTAATCGGGGAAAGTTTCGCTGAAATCTTCTTCGGAAACTGTGTTGCGATGGGAGTTCCCTGTGTCACCGCCGCCCCGGATGATGTCAAGGCCTTACAAACGGCGATCGCCGCCAGCCCCAAACTCCCTCTAACCCTCGATCTCGACCGTATGGAAGTCCGCGCTGGCGATAAACTGGTCCTGACGGTTTCGATGCCCGAAGGCGCTCGCCAAAGTTTCCTTGACGGACTCTGGGACAGTTGTGGACAACTGGTGACGCAAATCGATGCGGTGCGCCAAACGGCCACTCAACTGCCCTATCTCACCTGGTCTCATTGCCGTTAAACAGTCAATTCAGACAGTTAAAAGAGGACGTTTAAAAACTGCAAAAGGTTTATCTCATAAGGATTAACCAATTTGCTATCGTCCTCTTTCTTATGTCAACTAAGAGGGTCGAGTGGTGCGACTAGAGCGGCGAGTTTTCGGTGAACCAGAACTGCCCCGGTTGGGCCGTGTCGTTGTGGGACGGCTTGTTTTCGGGCGCGTGGTTGTAGGACGGCTTGTTCTCGGGCGTGTGGTCGTGGGACGGGTGCGGGGTGGCGCCCCGGAGGCGGCCCCTGACTTGGGCTGGGAACTACTCGGCGGGCCA
Organism: Sodalinema sp.; assembly: GCF_046483825.1. NCBI lineage: Bacteria > Bacillati > Cyanobacteriota > Cyanophyceae > Oscillatoriales > Oscillatoriaceae > Sodalinema > Sodalinema sp. Next base: position 1,119 of record NZ_JAWOCL010000293.1, on the reverse strand, counting down.
CCGGCGGCATTGCTGCGGGTGGTGCGGAAGGTTACGTTAACCCCCTCATTACTCTGTTCAAGCACCAGTAACGGGGTGGGTTTAGCGGTCTGATCCCAGTGAATATAGGCGACACGACCCTGTAGGGCCGGTTGCCAGGTATCATTATCTCCGGCCGGACTGAGATAGGTTTCAATACAATCAATAATCTGGCTGATTGTCGCGCTTGTCGGTTGCGTCGGCAGTTTGGTGAGTTTAATCTGAATCCGGAACAGGACTCGTTTTTTGATGCTGGCCCCGCTCCCGGTTTCGTATTCTACATCGAAGGTTTCGTTAACCTGTCGTCCCGTCCCTCGGTTCTCAGCACTTGGCCGCAGGGCCACGGAAATTTTACTTTTAACCTTGACCTTAATCTGGTTGACAATGCCAAAGTGGAAGGTTTCTTCTTCCATGCGCATCCGCAGATAGTCGAGGTTGAACTCCCGCGAGTGGATTAAGTCGGGGTTACGCTCCATCTTGCTGATGGTATCGATGGCCCGTTTATATTTCTTGTGAAGTTCTCGGTTTTTAAACTCTTCGGTACGCAGTTTTTTGCCGAGTTTGTCTTTCGTGGTTTTATAGGCCACCCCGGCGGCGATCGCACTCACCAACAGCAACCCCGAAACTCCCATCCAGATCATGGGAGGAGAGGAACCGTCAGCCGCTCCCGTCTCCGGGGGAGCCTGGGCTAATGTCGGTTGGACTAGGATAATGGGAGTTGACATGGCGGATAACTCCATGGGTGTTATGCAGGTGAGTGGTTTATGGATGACCCTGGGGACACTCCGAGAACCGAGAAGGGGTCAAGCCGAATACTGACTCCGACCCACGGTCGGGAGTTGTAACGAAGACCCTTACCTTACATTGTATTGTATGGCCTTGTTCACCCAAACCCGATTGGCCGAATCGGCTGACAGGGATGGCGGCCAAACTGTAAAATTATGTAAAGTTCAGGTCAACCCCAATGGATACACTCTCGTTAAACTCGATCGCCATCCCCACGTTCCTCATGGCGGTGGGACTGTTCTTCTTCATTCGTGCATCCGTCAAGGATCGGACTGAGGTATTGCACCTAGGGAGCAATCATCCTCCCGAGGCCCT
>NZ_JAWOCL010000211.1:0-6244 GCF_046483825.1 Sodalinema sp. | reverse complement strand
TGTCGTTTCTCCGCCGGGAGTATTTTGAGCCGACATAGGACGATAATTGATTATTGAGTTTTCTCGGATGGGATTAATGTTCGAAATAGCATCGTTGGTAATGTTGTACTGCGTACCGTCTCTGGATTCTTCAAATAAGGAGTCTTCTACAAACTGCAACACACTTCCCTCACTGGTCATCCATCCATCGTATAACTTCCATTGAATGAGTGCGTCTTCGTATTGTCCAGATGAAGAGACTCCATAGAACCCTTGTACAGTGCCGGTTTCGCCCGGAGTTAGGTAGAGTGGCGATGCGATCGCTTCTGCGGCGACGCCAACAATTGAAATTGTGGCAGCCGTTGCAGTTATGAACCCTGAGAGCAGTTTTCCTTTTAACATAATTAGTTTTGGCTTAAGCCGGATTAAAATTGGCTAACACCTATTATTATCTCAACCAACTCCTGATTTGATAACCCCGCAAAAGTAGGAATTAGTAGGGGATTAATCCATAACTGAAAAAAGATAATGTGAAATTGTTGTATTTTGTGCTTAATAAAACAAGACTGTGGTAAATTGGGGGTGCATAGGAAACCAAACTACAAATCAAGAGAGCAGCTATGGAGATTCAGGAAGCCTTGCAGTGGACCGATCGCCTGCTTCTAACAACTACGGGAAAACACCTAGATACCCTGCAACGCGCGATCTTAGAGGGAGCCTGGCAAGGGAAAGGATATAAGGAAATCGCCGAAGAATACCACTGTACAAGCGATCACGTCAGGAAATCAGCGTCCGACTTATGGAAACTCCTCTCAGAACTACTCGAAGAAGACGTAAAAAAGAAAAATGTCCGATCGCTCATCGAAAACCGAATATTCTCTTATTACGAAGAGTCAGTACATATCGGCGATAAAATAAATAATATCTGTAACGACTTATACAACGAGCCAAAAATCTCAACTAACCCATCCGCCACCAGTAGCGAATCCGACACCACACCCCGCCATAATCTCAGCCAAGCTCCCGAATACGATCGCCTCCACACCCGTCACAACGAACTCACCACCCTCAAACAGTGGATACTCAACGAACATAGCCGCATTATCACCCTCACCGGATTATCAGGAATTGGCAAAACCGCCCTCGCTCGACAACTCGTCGAACACATAAAAGACCACTTTAGCCATATCCTCTGGTGCAACCATCGTAAATTCTGCAACCTAGAAAGCCTAAAAAACCACATCCACCAGTTTTTCGCCGCAACCTCCACCCCGAACCGATCGCTCCTAGACCATCTCAGACATCACCGTTGCTTGCTCATCCTAGACAACCTGCAAGAGGCCCTAACCCCCGGTGAATTTGTTGGAACCTACCGTCGAGACTATCAAGGCTATGGCCAACTCCTCCGTGAACTCGGCACCTGTTCTCACCAAAGTTGTATTCTGCTCCTGAGTTGGGAACATCCCCTCGAAATCGCCGCCTTAGAAAGCGAAACCCACCACTGTAAAACCCTTCCCGTTCAAGGGTTTCCTCAACTCGCCAGCCAAATCCTCCGCGATCGCCAACTCAAAGACCCCAAAACCTGGCCCAAACTGACTCAGCTTTATAACAACAATCCCTTGTGGCTCAACCTGACCGCTTCCACAATTCTCGACTTATTCAACGGTAGCGTTCAGCAATTCCTCTCCTATCCCACTCTCTTCTTAGGAGACCTAGAAACCGTCCTCACGCTCCACTACCAACGCCTTGGGAACGCCGAAAAAACCCTACTGCACTGGTTAGCCAACCAAGACTCCCCCGCCAACCTCAACCCAAAACCCGCCAATCTCCTCTCAGATCGAGAATTTCTCAAAGCCATCCAATCTCTCAAACGACGCAGTTTATTAGAACCCTCATCCCAGTGTAATCTCCAGCTAAGCCTACAACCCGTCATTCGACAATACATCCGCAACTTGACTGAATGCAGAGACTCAAACTAATCCCAAAACCCGAACATGAAATCGGCAGAACCTAATCACAATGGGTCTTCTGGTTTCAGGGTGATCAGGAAAATTTATGGCGGATTACATCCGTTGTCGTAGGGGCGAAAAATTTTTCGCCCCTACAATTTTGTATCCAATGCAACAACTGAAGACCCATCATAATTAAGATTGAGGACTTGACGAATATCTTCTTCCTCTAACTCTGGATAGGACTCTAAAATTTCTGGAACTGATAACTGACTTGCGAGTAGCTTCAGGACAAATTCTACCGTGATCCGCATTCCCCGGATTGTGGGTTGTCCAAGACATACTCCTGGGTTGATAGTAATGCGATCGAGTTCCCGGATTGCCATGGGATTCCTTGAAATAGGGTGACCTTCTCTCCATTCTGACATAGGATAAGCTACGACAAGTGACATTGGATGCCGACTAGCACGATCGCCCCTCAATCCGGCGCCTTTCACCGCATAGGCTAAACCCATCCGTGAAACAACGCCGGAACACCCCTCACCCCAAAATATCGAGGTTGGCGACTACTCCCCAGTCACCGACAAACCATCCACCCAGATGCGAGGACAAACCCCACCTGGCGTTACCTCCGCCTCCGGTTCCACATAAATAATAGACTTGAGAACCTCGCGGATATCGCCCGCCACCGTCGCCGAATCCACACTCACCTTTTCACCCTTATTCACTAACCAGCCATCAAAGGGAAGAGAGAATGACCCTTGCAACGCATTCACCCCAGCGTGTAACGCACTCAAATCATCAATAAAGACCACCTTTTCCTCCGTATCCAAGGAATACGTCTGGTCCGGTTGCGACGCGGCAAAAATATGATAAAAGTCAGGACTAATCGTGACCTTCGCCCCCATATTCGCATGGCCCGTCGGTTGGGTATTCATGCGTTTTGCGGTTCCCGCACTGTGCAAGAATCCCGTCAAAACTCCCGCCTCAATTAGAGACACCCGGCGCGTCGGCGTTCCTTCCCCATCGAAGTAACTCGACGTCGGATTATCCGCGTGTAGAGCATCATTAAACACCGACAGCAGCGGCGACGCTACCTGGGTTCCCAAGGAATCAGGGGTTGATAAACTGCGCTTGTCGAGAATGCTTTGCGCGTTGTAGAGATTCGAGAAGGCGTTAATCAGACTCAAAAAGGCTTCCGGGGAGAACACCACCCGATATTTGCCCGTTTTAACTTTCTCATAGTTCAAGTGAGAAATGGTCTTCTCGGCGGCTTCTTTTAAGCAGCCCTCAAAATCGAGGTGATCGACCCCAACATCGACCTTATAAGCGCCCGCAGAACGGGGTTTCTTGCCCTCTTGTTCCGTTTTGCTGTAGAGGTACACCGAGGCCACTGAATGAGCTTCATGACGCTGTGCGCCCTCGCTATTGAGGTAAAAACGAGACAGATCCCGTTGCGCCAGACCATTATAAGGAACACTGGCGATCGCCGGATGAGCATCGAGTAACTGTTTCTCCAAATCCACCAACCGCTCAATCAGTTGCGTCACCTCCGTTGGCGGAACCTGAACCGTCTTCAGGTTCTCGATGGGTTTCGTGGCTTCGGGGCTAAAATCAGGAACATGGTCTTTTGCGCCAAACTCACTGGCTTCAGCCGCCGTTTTCAACGCCAACTCCAACCCCTTCGCATCGCTGTCTGTCGTAGACGCAATCCCCACGGTGTTGTTTTGGTTCCAGACGCGCACCGTTACACTAGAACGATTCGAGGCTTTCACCTGTTTCGGTTCACCGCGATCGACTTGAACGCTAGTTTCATCGACACTAGAACCAGAAATGTCGTATTTACGAATACCAATCTGCTTGGCGATATCTTGGACTTGATTGGCAAGAACTTGAATGTCTGTCATACAGGGTTTAAATTGAATCAATGAATGGGTTTAAATGAGCAAAAATGAGGGAAGACTGGGATAAGATAATATCCCAAATCTCTAGCCCTCAAACAACAACGAATCAAGATGAATCAGGAGGTCAGGAAACGACACTAATCGGAGGGAATCACCTCGTTCTAAGGTTTGGTATTCCCGATAGCGTCCGTTTTCAGGATGACGATAGCATTCGAGTTGATGGGTTAAGGCATTGATGAGCCAAACCTCAGGAATTGAAGCAGCCGCATAGCGGGGCAATTTTTCACTGCGATCGCTCTCCAAACTGCTCTCCGCCACCTCAACCACTAAATAGACATCAGCGGCTTGGGGAAGTCCAGAAAAATACTGATCCTCCCGAGGTTTCAACAGACTCACATCCGGTTCAGGTTCCGATAAATCGTTCAGAACAATCGGATTTTGAACATTAATCATGCTCATGTCTGACCCCAACAGCTTCATAAGCTGGTTAGCAATCCTCGTTACATAAGCCGCATGTCGTCTACCAATTGGACTCATTTTGTAGATGTCTCCATCAATCAACTCTAGCCGTTCATCAGGGTTAAGAATCCCCAACTCAGCCATCTTGTGATAGTCCTTGACAGTGAACTTCCAGGTTGTCAATCCCATGACCGAACCTCCTTAATCCGAGTCTTAACGAGAGTCTTCACGAGACTCTTAACGACCGCCAACAGTGATGGAATCCACTTTAATGTGAGGTTGTCCCACGGTGACATAAACACTGCCACTAATAGAACCACAGAACCCCGGCGCGAGTTCCACATCCTTAGAACACATGGAAATTTTATTCATGATTTCCGTCGCTTCACCGATGAGAATTGCCCCTTTCAAGGGTTTGGTGATTTTGCCATTTTCAATCAAATAGGCTTCATCAACCCCAAAGTTAAACTCTCCCGTGGGTCCAACACTACCGCCGCCCATTTTCTTGCAGTAAATGCCTTTCTCCACTGAAGCGAACAGTTCTTCCACCTCGTACTCCCCAGGGGCAATATAGGTATTGCGCATCCGGGAAGCAGCGGCGTGAGTATAGCCCTGACGGCGACCGCTTCCGGTGCGAGGATGTCCTGTCCGCATTGAGCCAGCTCGGTCAGAAATGAAGTTTTTAAGGATGCCATTTTCAATCAACAAGGTGCGTTGAACAGGCATTCCTTCATCGTCCATATCGAGGGTTCCAAACTCTCCTTTCGAGAGTCCTTCATCCCAAGCCGTGAGATTTTCATGAGCGATTTTCTCACCCTTTTTATTTAAGAAAGGGGTCGTTTCTCGCTCAATTTGGGTGGTTTCGAGAAGATGTCCGCAGGCTTCATGGAAAATCACGCCGCCAAAGGAGTTGGCCATGATAATCGGATATTGTCCCGACTCCACATAATCAGCGTAGAGCATGGTTCCGGCGGCTTCGGAGACTTCCTCAGCGGTGCGATCGTAGTTCCAATCGCGCAGGAAACTGGGGTTACTACTATCGCCAATCCGTTGACTGATGGAGGAACGGTTCTCGCCATCGGCACAGAGGAGACTATAGCCGACGGATTGCGTCAGGCGAATATCGCGGGCAAAGACACCATCGCTGGCGGCCACGAGAACTTCTTGCCAATCGCGGAAATAGGCGGCGCGACGGGATTGGACGTGTTTGGCTTTCTGGTTAATGCAGTCATTCGCCGCCAGCAACACATCGCTCATTTCTCGCATGGAACTACAGTCAGCCAACCAGCCTTCTTTGTGGTTAGTTTTGGCGTAGTCGCGGGTGATTTCCAGGTTGATGTCGGGGATATAGGCGTTACTTCCGGGGAGGGAGAGTCCCATGATGGCCAATCCTTTCTCTAATGCGGCTTTCAAGCCGTCAAAGGAGAGGTCATTGGTGCTGACGTAACAATCCGCCTTGCCACGAAAGACGCGCACCCCTGCACCGGTGGAGAGGCGGGGGGAGATGCTAGTGATAGCATCGTCTTCAGCCAGACAACTAATGTAGTTGGTGCGTTCGAGGAAAAATTCAATAAAATCCGCGCCAGCCGCGCGTCCTAAGCCTAGAAGGGTGGCCAAGGGAGCGCGCCAGGTATCATCGAAGCGATCGCTCGGATTATGGGGTTTTACTGTGGGGAGTCCTTTGGTCAGTAATGCAGTCGGAGGCATATATAACAGTTTCTAAGAGTATTGCTTAATTTATTGTAACGTTTCTTTTAAGCAGAGAACCCACCCCGCCCTAACGGGCACCCCTCCCTGGAGGGGATGATTAAGAGGGAATACGGCTGCGTCTCTCCCCTCCAGGGAGGGGTTAGGGGTGGGTTCTCCCCTCCAGGGAGGGGTTAGGGGTGGGTTCTCCCCTCCAGGGAGGGGTTAGGGGTGGGTTCTCCCCTCCAGGGAGGGGTTAGGGGTGGG
>NZ_JAWOCL010000112.1:0-19114 GCF_046483825.1 Sodalinema sp. | reverse complement strand
GTAAAAGAGAATATAGCGATATTGAGGTTTCACGTTAAAAGGGGACACCCGGATTCGAACCGGGGAATGGAAGATTTGCAGTCTTCTGCCTTACCGCTTGGCCATGTCCCCATGTCTCTAGCTTTGCCATCCTAACATATCCTCGGTCAACAATGGGAGATTTTTTGAGAAATTGCTGCCAAATGCGATCGCAACTCCCCAGATAACCAAGTCTCAAACTGAGGATACACCGGCAACCGGGGGCGTAACTGCCACCCAGCCGGTTCCAGAATCTCCCGTAGACGCTGATGTTGCCAATGGGGATAATCCGGGTTCACCTCATCACGGGGACCAATTCCCCCCAAATCCCGCGCCCCCGCCGCCAGACAGTCCAAGAGAATCTCAGGCGTTTCCAACAAATTGGGCGGAATTTGCAGCGTCACCGAGGCCGGCAACATCTCTCGGGCCAAGGCCACCACCTCAGGAAGTCGGCCTAACTCAAAGTGGTCTATGTCAGACCCTTGTCGTTGTCCCAAACGATGAGGTTGCAAAATCACCTCTTGCAGATGACCCCAGCGATGCTGAATCCGGGCCATCTCCGAAAGGCTATCACGCCAATCCCCCGGAGTTTCCCCAATTCCCAACAACAATCCCGTTGTAAAGGGTATCCTCAGCTTTCCCGCCAGTTCCAACTGTAAAATTCGCTGTTTAGGTTGTTTACTCGGGGCCTGACGGTGAACGGTATCCAACAATTTAGGGGTCACCTGTTCCAACATCAACCCCATAGAGAGATTCACCGTTTTCAGACGGGCCATTTCCGCCTCACTCAAGGGACCGACATTGGTATGAGGCAAAAATCCCATCGATAGGGCCAGTTGGCAAAGGTCAAAAATCCGTTGAAACCAAGGTTGACGGCGAGGATGATGGGGATGGACTTCTCCGCTGAGAATCAAAATTTCCGTTACTCTCTGGCCCGACATCTGCCGCAGGGACTGCAAAATCTCCTCTCCCTGGGCCAAACTCATCCACTCATCGTCTCCGGGGTCCCGACGAAAGTTGCAATACTCACAGCGATTGAAGCATTCATAGGTCGGAACAATCGTATACGCCGGACTATAGGTGACGGTCTTCACAACGGCCAATTTCTCCTTATTGTTGTCGATGATGGTCCCCGAGGCGGTGCGTTCCGGCAGCTTACAGGTTGTCGGTCAACGCCCAAACGGGTTGCAAGCCGGAACACACCCTACCCCTGTTCCCTGTTCCCTGTTCCCTGTTCCCTTCTCCCCCCTATTCCCTCTCGCAAAGCCGAAACCCCGCAAACAGTTCCCGAACTTGGGGAAAATACCAATTGCGAAAACTGTTACGCAGGGTCCAAGGGCGAGTCGTCCAACTTCCCCCTCGTAAGACATAATGGTGGCCATCAAAATAGGTTTGGGAATAGCCGGTATAGGGAAACGACCGAAACCCCGAATAACCGGCAAAGGGAGTTGAGGTCCATTCCCAAACGTTGCCTAGCATATCGGCGACGCCCCAAGGACTGCAATGGTCGGGATAGGCATGAACGGGAGTCATTCCCCCGAGTCGGCGGTGATGATTGCAATGATGAGATTGGGGTGGTTCGGTTCCCCAAGGATAGGGTTGACGGCAATGTTGCTGAGGGTTCCAGCTTGCGGCCTTTTCCCATTCTGCCTCGCTGGGGAGTCGTTTCCCGACGAAATTGGCGTAGGCGTTGGCTTCATACCAACTTACGCCACAGACGGGATAATGGTCGAAGTGGGATGCTTCGGTCTGGGATAGTTGGGATAACTGTTGCGGCCAATAGAGGGGTTCCTGGATATTCTGCTGGCGGATAAACTGCCAACCGGCGGCCGACCAATAGTCGGGATTGTTGTACCCTCCTGCCTCGATGAAGCGACGGTATTGGCCACAGGTGACGGGATAGCGGTCAATTTGATAACGGTCGAGATGTTGGAGAAACGCCGGTTGTTCATTGTCGATCGCATTGGCGTCACTATTGCCCTGTAGAAACGTCCCGGCGGGGATTTTGATACTTTTGAAGTCAGGAGCGCTAGAGGCGGTCGGATGGGCTACGTAGAGGGGCTTATGATGATATTTACGGCGATGTAGGGCTTCGACTATCGCCATTGTTTCACTATGTTGACTTTCATGTTGCAGGATGAACCACCAGAGGCGGGCCTGTTGCGAGAGAGGGGCGCGGGGTAGGTAGTCCAAAACTCGCTGGCGAACCTGTTGCAGGGCCTCACAGGTGTCTGTCAGGCTGGGGAGTTGTTCTCGCTGCTGTTTGGGCAGGCCATCGGCGGCATAGAGGCGATGGGTTTGGGGCTGGTGGGGGGCCTGGCCGGCACAATGACGTAATAGCCAGAGTTCTTCGGTAAAGCCAATATGACCCAAATGCCAACCAATGGGGCTAAAGTCAGGATGGGCTTGTTGGTAATAGATGCGATCGCCTAGGTTTTGGACTTGGTTCAGGGTGGCCTGACGACAATCGATTAGGGCTTGTCGCAGGACGTGGATGGGGGAAAACTCGGAAGGAACTGACATTAGGGGTTTACAGGAATCCAGTCTGGTGCTTGGGTTGGATTAGCCGTTGGATTAGCCGTTGTATCGGCCGTTACATTGGCTGTCATCGTCAAATTTAAGATACTGCCTGAGGGAAAGGCTTGCCAGTTTCCGGGAAAAATGGGTTCTGAGGCGATGAGATGTTGGTCGTTTTGGGCCAGGTAATAGAGACTGGGGGCTTCGGTGTTGACGGCGAAGCGACTGGCGATGAGGTGTTGGCCATCGCTGAGGATCAGGTTGGCGGAGAGTTTGCTGTTATGGGCGATCGCCAAGGCGTGAAAGTCTTGCAGGGCGGTTTTTAAGGTTTCCTGGAGGGACGGTTGAGGCTGATCGTGGTGTAACTGCATCAGATAGGCAAATAGATGTTCTGAGTCGGTACTGCCGTTGATGAGTTCGTAATAGGGGCTACGGAGGCGATCGCGCAAGGGACGATAGAGGCGATGACGAAACTCGGGAATGGCCCCGTTATGAATAAACGACCAGTTTTGATAGGTAAAAGGCTGACAGTTACTGAGGTCTAAGGCCTGTCCAGGGGTGGCACTACGAACATAGGCCAGGATACAGTCGGAGTGAATGTAACGGCTGAGGGAGGGCAGGTTAATGTCACTCCAAATGGGCAAAATGCTTTTGTAGGTGAAGGCTTGAGATTGTCGGCGGCGATCGTACCAGCCCAGGCCATAGCCATCGGCGTTCAGCAATCCCGCTGTCATTTCCTGGGGTTGATAACTTTGAACCACCAACGAATGAGGCGGTTGACAGAGAAGAGAATCTAGGGAAATTGGGGAACCGAGATAAGCAAGAAGTCGACACATGGGGGGGAAGGGAACGGGGAACGGGGAACAGGGAACAGGGGTAGGGTGTGTTCCGGCTTGCAACCCGTTTGGGCCTTCACCGACAAGTTGTAAGCTGCCGGAACGCACCGCCTCTCAGGGATAGGCTTGCAACCCGTTTGGGCCTTCACCGACAAGTTGTAAGCTGCCGGAACGCACCGCCTCTCGGGGATAGGCTTGCAACCTATTGACTATTTAACGTGTTTAAGAGGGCTTGTAGTTTGAGTTGAATTTCGGCCAACTCTTTGGCTGGATCTGACCCGGCGACAATGCCGGCCCCCGCGTAGAGGCGGGCGCGATCGCCGTTGATGAGGGCTGAACGAATCCCAACAATAAACTCACTGTCTCCTTGCCCATTCACCCAGCCGAGAGGGGCGGCGTAGAGTTGGCGATCGAGGGTTTCCCAGTCGCGAATGGCCTGACAGGCTGGCTGACAGGGAACTCCCGCCACCGCCGGGGTGGGATGGAGTTGGGCGAGAACATCGAGAGGATGAACCGAGTCGGGGAGACTGGCGCGGACGGGAGTCCAGAGATGTTGGATATTGGACAGTTGCAGCAGACGAATGGGAGGGACGGGATGGAGGGACAGGCCTAACCGTTGCAGTTTTTGCTCGATGAAGTGTAACACGACGCGATGTTCATGGCGTTCTTTGGGACTCGACAGAAGATGATTCGCCAGTTGGGCATCGGTGGAAGGGGTTTCACCTCGGGGGGCTGAACCGGCGAGGGCGTCGGCGATGAGTTGGCGATCGCAGCTGCCCAAAAGACGTTCAGGACTGGCCCCGATGAAGTATTGACCGTTGCCATTACCCACGGCGAAGCTGTAACAGTCGGGATAACGATGTCGCAGTTGGGCTAAGGCGGTGGTGAGATGGAAGGGGGAACGGGCCTGTAACTCAATGGCGTGGGAGAGAACCACTTTTTGCAGATGGTTGGCCGCGATCGCCCCTAAGGCCCGTTGAACGTTGGTTTGGAATTGCTGGATATCCCGCCAGTCGCAATGGACGGGTTGGGGAATGACCTGCGGATCGCGGCTGAGGGGCCGTGAGGGCAGCGATCGCAATTGTTGCAGGGTTTGCCAGGTTTGTTGACTCAAACGCGCCAGATCGCTGTGATGGGTGAGGGGCAGATTACAGGTGGCGATGGTTTGTCCCCGTTGATGGCTCAGTTGCCATTGGGGTAAAAAGGCACTGGCGGCGGGAAACAGGCTATGGGTAGAGTCGTCGAAGAAGCTGAAACTACAGAAGATTTGTAACCCTGGCGGATGTCCTAAACGCGGATTGATGAGCGTGGCGTTCTCCTGACAGTGACTGACAAAGGCTTGGATGGTTTGGAACCGCTGTGGCCCGTTGGCGATTTCCTGACAGCAACTCCCCCAGGCGGCGATCGCCTGCTGTTGGCTGGGGTTTTCTAAGTAGAATGAGGGCTGATCGCAACGATGATGCTGATCGAAGGCGATGAGGGGGTCCAGATCCGGCAGGATGATTCGTAGACTCAGCCAATGCGATCGCACCGTCTTGGCTAATTTTTGCTGGCAATTGAAAAGAAATCTCTCAATATCTTGACAATTTTTAAAGCACTGTGTCGGACTAGGTTGAACGACCATGAACGAGCGTAATGTAAAGATGTATTAAGAGTTAAGTGGCCAACGTCTCGGTTCCCTCAAACCCCGAGAGTCCCAATCATGACTCAAACCGCCGCCAAACGCGGGAATCGCGGCAACCGTCTCTCGGCGCTGGCCTCTCCCGACTACTAAGCTACCATCGATGCCGGGGTGCTGTCCTTGGTCTTGAGGGGAGGGTTAGCCGAGTTTTGTCTGAAGCGATCGCCTCAATTGTAAAATACCTCTAAAAGACAACATCAGATTTTAACACTCACCTCGATTCCTGAAACCTTAGACAAAACTGAACGAATGACCACCGTATCTCCATCTCCCACGTCCTTGAAAATTTGGTTTGCTGCCATCAAACCCCCCATGTACACCGTTGCCATTATTCCGATTTGGGTGGGGACCGCCGTTGCGGTTTCCGAGCAACAAACCTTAAACGTTCGCATCTTTGCCACATTTTTAATGGCAGCCATTTTAATTATTGCCTGGTTAAATCTCAGTAATGATGTCTTTGACTCAGAAACGGGAATTGACAAAAACAAAGCTCATTCTCTAGTGAACCTAACCGGGAATAAACCCCTGATTTTTAGCCTAGCCAACCTCTGTTTACTACTGGGTTTAAGTGGCATTGTGGCGATCGCCCTCTGGCAACAAGACCTCACCCTTGTGACCCTAATCCTCGGCTGTTGCGCCCTCGGCTATAGTTACCAGGGGCCGCCCTTTCGTCTCGGCTACCAAGGACTCGGCGAACCCATTTGCTTCCTCACCTTTGGCCCCATGGCCCTCGCCGCCGCCTACTACAGTCAAACCCAATCCTGGCAAGGCTTACTTAGCCATCCCTTGCCCTTTGTGATCACCTCTAGCTTTATCGGTTTGAGTACTAGCATTATTCTCTTTTGTTCCCACTTTCACCAAGTCGACGACGACCTCGCCGCTGGCAAGCGATCGCCCATTGTCCGCCTCGGAACCCAACGAGGGGCAACCGTCCTCAATTCTGTCACCGGCGTGATGTTTCTCGGGTTGGCGATCGCCATCAGCCTCGGCTACCTCTCAGCCTGGGTTCTTCTGACGTTTCTCAGTCTCCCCATCGCCATCCAACTCTGTCGCCATGTCCAACGTCACCACAACCAACCCCAACAGGTCAGTAACTGCAAATTCATCGCCGTCAATCTACATTTTCTCAGCGGTCTTCTCCTCGGCCTCGGCCTGACCCTTTGATTCATGACCCCCCCACCTATTGCCTATTGCCTCTTGCCTTCTTCCTCCCTATTCCCTGTTCCGGTGTTCCGGTGTTCCGGTGTTCCCTTCTTTTGCCTCTTGCCTATTGCCTCTTGCCCCTTTCCCCCTCCCCCATGTACCGCCTCCACCTCTATCCCTACGAACGCCCCTTCCGTCAACCTCTGCAAACCCATCATGGTCCCTGGACTCGACGGCGGGGGATTCTCCTGCAACTAACCGATGCCCAAACCGATCGCCAACAGCGGCAAGGCTGGGGTGAAATTGCCCCTCTGCCGGAATTTGGATCAGAATCCTTAGAAGCGGCCCTCGATTTATGTCAACGCTTTCAGGGCTATCTCACCGTCACAGACACCGACATTCTCACCCTACCCGATCGCTATCCGGCCTGTCAGTTCGCCCTAGAATCCGCCCGAGAAGCCCTGGAGAATCCATCGAATGCCCCACCACCGCCACAACCTCACTGTCATCTCCTCCCCACCGGGGAAGCCGCCTTACACCAACTCGAAACGACCCCCAGCCACCATTGGGGACCCTCACCTAGCTTCAAATGGAAAATTGCCGTCACGGACATTGACCAGGAACAGCATTGGTTTCGGCAACTTCTCTCCCGACTCCCCGCCGCCAGCCGCTTACGACTCGATGCGAATGGAGGTTTGACCTGGAATGAAGCCCAACAGTGGTTAGCGGCCTGCGAGGGACAACCCATTGAATATCTCGAACAACCCTTACCCGTGACCAACCGAGAGGGATTACTCGCCCTACAGCGTCAGGGACTCGTCACCATCGCCCTGGACGAATCTGTGGCCAATCTCTCGGATTTACAGGACTGGTTAACTCAAGGATGGTCTGGGGTTGTTGTGATCAAAGCGGCGATTATTGGGTCACCGCGACGTTTACGCCAACTTTGTCGACAATTTCAGCCAGATCTGGTCTTTTCGTCGGTGTTTGAGACCGCCGTGGGTCGCCAAGCGGCCCTGCGTCTAGCCGCCGACCTACAACAAAAACCCCGCGCCCTAGGGTTCGGCGTGGGGTCTTGGTTTCACGAGACGGACGAGGCATTTGTGGAAAACCAGTTAGCCATGAATTGACCAAGTTCCCTGTTCCCTGTTGCCTGTTTGCCTGTTCCCTTCTTTAACGCCCCACTGGAGGTAAACGACGTTCGGGAGGAATAACAGGACCGGAAGGGACGTTCTCCCCAGTTAAGACAAAATTACGAATTAACCGCGCGGCGGCCCGTTGGGCGAGACTACTGACGATTTCTTGTCCCATCTGTTGGGTTTCGGGTTTCGCCAGGAGTCCGGGAACTAGACGGACAAACTTCATCGGGTCAAATCCTGGGGTATCTTGCACAATCGCCCAGATGCGTTTGATGTGTTCTAGGTTTTGCCGATCTTGGTCGGACATGGGTTGAGTTTTGGGGCGGTTGCCGTTCCGTTTGCCATTGTTTTTGCCATTGTTCAAACCTAGCCAATCGCTGAGGGCAGCATTGGTGTTTTGTACCGCATCGATTGAGAGAAGATCGGCATTTTTGACGATTTCATCGACGAGGCGATCGCGGATTAGTTCTCCCCGTTCAGAAAACAAGAAGTCTAAGGCCTGGTTTAAGGCATTCGCCAAATCATAATCCTCACTCCCCTTGGCATTTCTGAGCAGATTTTCTAAACGGTTCCAACGGAAGCGATCGTCCTTGAAGAGTAGTTCCTGTAAGGAATTACGCAATTGAGGAGAGGTGTCAGTCAGGAGCCGTTTGGCAACATAAGGATAAGCTTTACTTAATACCTTGAAATCTGGATCAACATTGATGGCAATGCCCTCCAAGGTTACCAAAGAGCGAATGATTAAGGCATAGTATGCCGGGACTTTGAAGGGATATTCATACATCAACTCCGAGAGTTTATCGGTAATGCTCTTGAAGTTGAGTTCAGCAACGCTCGCTCCCAAGGCGTTATTAAATACCTCTGACAATGCCGGAATAATCGGAGTTAAATCTGTATCTTCCGAGAGAAATTCCAGTTTGATGTAATCATTGGCTAAGCCTTCAAAGTCACGGTTCACCAAATGCACCACCGCTTCAATGAGACCATAGCGTTGATAGGGTTTCACCTCGCTCATCATGCCGAAGTCCAGATAGGCCAACTTGCCATCATCCATGGCTAACAAGTTACCCGGATGCGGATCAGCATGGAAAAAGCCATGTTCGAGGAGTTGTCGTAGAGAACATTGCACCCCGACTTCAATCAAGTAGCGGGCATCAATTTTTTTGGCGGCGATCGCCTCTAAATTGGTGAGTTTTGTCCCAGCAATCCACTCCATCGTCAACACCCGACGACGAGTGTATTTCTCATAAATTCGGGGAACATAAATATCCCGCAAATGACCATAGAGATGGGCAAAGCGTTCGGCGTTCTGGGCTTCATGACTATAGTCCATCTCCTCGAAAATGCGGGACGCAAATTCATCGAGAATGGCCACTAAGTCACTGCGTAGCCGTTTGACTCGTTTCTGCACCCAGATGGCCAAACTACGCAACAGATAGAGATCCAGGGCAACTCGTTCCAGCAGATCGGGCCGCTGCACTTTCACGGCGACCGCTTCGCCGGTTTTCAGTTTTCCTTTGTACACTTGTCCCAAGGATGCCGCAGCAACGGGGTTTGCCGAGATTTCAGCGTAAATCTCTCCGGGTGAAGCCCCGAGTTCTTCTTCAATAAAGCGGAACGCCACCTCGTTAGGGAAGGGGGGAAGTTGATCCTGGAGACGACTGAGTTCTTCGAGGTAGAGGGGGGGAACTAAATCGGGACGGGTCGAGAGAGCTTGTCCAATTTTGATATAGGCTGGCCCCAATTGGGTTAAAATTTCCCGCATTTTTACGGCCCGCCGCCGTTGATTTTTCTGAACCGACCCGGTGCGACGATCCCACCAGAGACTCAGGAAAAAGCTCAAAAAGGGGAAAACAATGTCAAATAGCCGCCCCGCAACATGCCAAAACCGACCCCGATAGCGGGCGGCGACCATTTCGGGGTCATAGCGGAGTCCTTTACCATCATCATCAAAATCCCCCTCGAGTACCGGGTCGGTGAGATCCGAGTCTAGATCCCAATCTGAGGAGGTTTGGGGCGGGGAAATGGTTTTGACATCCATAAATTGCCTTCTGTGTGAGAGTCCTTCACAGATTGTAACAATTTATGGAGAAGGGTAGGCAGACCGGGAAACCGTATTTGGACTCTCGCCTCCGCCTCAGTGAACGCGAATCCCCAGGAACACGTCGTAGAGGAAGCTAAAAAAGCTTTTCCCTTCATGGAAAATCCCCAAGGACTGTTCACAGCCTTTTTCATCTAAGAGGGGCTTGGTGGCGTAGTAAGCCCCTTGATAGCTATACCAAGGGACGGAGGGCCAGAGGTGATGAATCAGGTGGTAGTTTTGTCCCAAAATGAGAACGTTAAGCAGAGGACTGGGATAGACGCGGGCATTGAGCCAGCGATCGCGCTCCTGGAAGGGACGATGGGGCAAATAGTCAAAGAATAAGCCCAATGCTAACCCGACCACTAACGCCGCCGAGAACCAGTAGTTGAGGATATAGCCCACAAAGCCGAATTGAATAGAAATCCCCACCACGGTGATCAGGAACAAACGACTAAAAAACCATTCCCAGAGTTCGTTATGGCGCCAGAGGCGGCGTTTAAAGAAGAAAATCTCGTGATAGAAAAATCGCGCCGCAATCATCCAGAGAGGGCCACCGGTGGAGACAAAATGATCTGGGTCGTTTTCAGGATCATTGACGTTGGCGTGATGCTGCATATGAACTCGTGTAAAGACTGGGAAGGCAAAGCCCAGCATCAGGGCGCTACTATGGCCAAGAACGGCGTTGGCCAGTTTGTTGCGATGG
Source organism: Sodalinema sp. (assembly GCF_046483825.1). Lineage (NCBI taxonomy): Bacteria > Bacillati > Cyanobacteriota > Cyanophyceae > Oscillatoriales > Oscillatoriaceae > Sodalinema > Sodalinema sp. Next base: position 8,994 of record NZ_JAWOCL010000112.1, on the reverse strand, counting down.
GCCACATGATGAGAGGCATCGTGAATGACCGTACCTGCCATATGGAGTGCGCAGACATTCATTAGGAAACAACACCAATGGGGGATCTCCCAAATCCAATAGCCACACACTGACAGAACGACCAAGCCTGATGCACCCAACATCAGCAGTACGGTGGGATTGATTAATGCTGCCGGTGGACCGAGAAATTCCTTGGGAACCGTCGTGATAGGCTTTGGATCTGAAGCAATTGCAGTCATATGCTTCTTTATAAATAATGATTGCGGAATGTTAACCTTCCGATGGTAACAGGGAAAGATGAATTTTTGTCAAGCAGGGCACAGTTGTTGAGGAGATTGGCCGCCAGGGCAACTTTTCGGGTGGCCCCTGCGTCTAAATTAAATAGCATTCCGATGTTGCTGCGTGGTCTCCGTCCAACTTGAGGGAGTTGTCGGCATCCACGACAGGCGATGAAATTTTCAAAATTACATGACATTTAGAGTTGAACCACTATGTTATCCAATTTTTACTTGACTCACTCTCCCCGCTGGTTGGCCGTCGCGGGCGCAGTCGGGTTAGCGATCGCCATGGCCCCCGGGGCAGTGGCCCAACTCCCAGAAATTCCCGCCGAAGAAACCAGCCCCACGGAACCCACAGACCCTGTGGCGGATGATGTCCGTTTTTCCTGTCGCAACGTCAATGGCGACGTCAATGGCGAGTACACGGTGATGTACCATCCCGACGGTCAGGGCGGGCAAGGCTATGCGTGGGCCACGCCCACCGCCTTAGGGGGAGGCTGGACCCCCGAACGTCGTTGCAACGAAATTAGCCGTCGTCTGGAATCCTATCGTCCTGATGGCCTATTGGAGTTAGGAACCAACGTTGAAAACGGCTATGACGTGATTTGTGTGACCACTCAGGAAAATAGCAGTTGTCGCATTGTTCTGACGGTTCCTCCCGGACAAGATCCCCGACAAACTCGCGATTTGGTGTTTGAGAACATTGTTCTAGCGGATTCTGGAACCTCCACTGATGGCGTGACGGCCCTAACTGGGAGTGATGGGGTAGAAATCGTTGAGGGACTGTTGGGAATCGAACTTCCTGAAGGTCTCGGGGGTCGTCGCTCGTCGCAACCGAGCCGCCAACGCACCTCCTCGAATTGGATCGATCTACGTCCCTTCTTAGCCCCAACCGATGGGGGAACTGGGGGACAATTGCAAAACTTCCGAGGCTCTTCGCCAAGTCCTTCTCCTGAGAATCCTCAACTCGATCCCAGTCGGTTCTAAGGACGCAATTGTAAAGAGTTACCTACGCCCTTCTGCCAAAACGGCAGCAAGAGAAGCCGACTCAAAAACTCAGGAGTGCAAGGCAACGACTGATACGGAATTAGGTTTTGAAAACCCCGCCTTGTGCGGATTGCCTATGAATACAAGTTGAGGAGTTGCCTGGGGCCAACTCTTTGTATTAGGATGGGGCCAGTCGTTCCAACAGTCCGGAGGCTTTGTTAGGCAAGGTTAGAAACCCTTATTACCTCGTTGTCGATCAAAAACTGTTGGGAATATGGTTGAGAAGAAGTAGACCATCACGGACAGGCGTTCGGTGAAGCTCACTCGTGCCGCCACATCCCTACCGTGATCCAACTCAAATGAGTCGCGATAACTCTATCACTGATAACGCTTCACCTAGATCCAGAGCGTCGGACCTAGAGCGCGATCGCCTTGCCAAACTCCTGCACCATATCCCCGGCGTTGTCTATGAACTACGACAACACCCCGATGATCATTTCTCCCTAACCTATGCCAGTGAGAATCTGGAGGACATCTATGGCTTCTCCTTACATGATGTCGCCGTAGATGCCCAGCCATTGTTTAACGCCATCCATCGAGAAGACCGCCCGACGGTGTGGCAATCCCTCCAGGAATCCGCCCAATTCTTATGTACTTGGCACAGCACCCACCGGGTTTATCATGCTGAGGGCCAGTGCTTGTGGGTCTCAGCCCACGGCACACCGGAACGCCAACCGGATGGGGGAACTCAATGGTATGGCTACCTGCAAAACGTCACCCTCTTCAGACAGGATCAACAGCGAAGCGAAAGCCAACTGCGGCGCATCATTGACAATCTCAATGACATGGTATTTATCGCCGCCCCTGATGGAACGTTGACGTTCCTCAGTCCTATGTTTGAAACGGTCATGGGATATCCTCTCAAGGAACTCCTGCATCGCCCCTTCACTCCCCTCATCCACCCCGCAGACCTGCCAACTACCATGGAGGTCTTCCAATCGGTTCTAGCTGGAGAACGGGTGCAGCACCATGAATATCGCGTGCGTCATGCTGATGGTCACTATTATTGGCATTCCGTCAATCTATCCCCCTTTCAAGAAGACAATGGCGAAACCGCTTGCCTAGGAGTGTCGAGCTTCATTCATCCCCGCAAAGAAGCCCAACTCGCTCTACAAGCCAGTGAACTGCGCTTACATTTGGCCCTAGAAGCCTCCAATCTTGGACTCTGGGATTGGAATATCCAGACCAAGGAGGTGATATTTAACAGCAACTGGAAAGCGATGCTCGGCTATGAGGAGCATGAAGTTGCTAATCATATCGATGAATGGGAACGCCGAGTTCATCCTGAGGATTTGCCAGCCGCTTTCGAGGAGCTTGAACAACACTTAAACGGTCAAACGGACATGATTTATAAAAATGAACACCGTTTGCAGTGTCACGATGGCTCCTATCAATGGTTTTTAGCCCAAGGGCGGGTGGTGCAATGGGACGAAGCCGGTAATCCCGTTCGATTTCTCGGCACTCACGGGGAGATTAGCGAACAGAAAGCTGCCCTGATTGAACGGCAACAAACCACCATTAAGCTACAGGAACTGACCCAGCAACTGCAAAAAGCCCAGGAAGTTGCTCACTTGGGTTACTGGTCTTTTAATGTTGCTAGCGGAAAAATTAGCTGGTCTGAAGAAGTTTTTCGGATATTTAACCGTCTCTTAGGGCAAGGAGAACCTAGCTTTGAGGAATTTATTGAGCAAATTCACCCAGAAGATCGCGCTCAGGTTTTAGAGCGAATCAGTGCTGCCCATCAAGGTATCCCGCAAAAGTTTGAACATCGGATTCTCCGCTCTGACGGTACGATCCGCCACATCGATGCCCGCATTGAATTGGAAGTTGAGGACGAACAAGTTGTCCAGATGTTGGGTGTGCTCATGGATATCACGGAGCGGGTGGAGGCGGAGCGGGATCTTCGAGAGAATGAGGCGAAGTTGCGATCGCTCTTTGACCTCTCCCCTTTGGGAATTGCCTTAAATGATATGGAGGGTCAATTCATTGAAGCCAACCCCGCTTTCACTGAAATTACAGGTTATACCCTTGAGGAACTCAACCAGTTGAGTTATTGGGAGTTAACCCCAGCTGAGTATGGGGAAGACGAAGCCCGACAACTGGAGTTATTAAATACCATTGGACGATATGGACCCTTTGAAAAGGAATATATCCATAAACAAGGCCATCGCGTCCCTATCGAACTGAATGGAGTGCGGATCACCAGGAGGGATGGGCAGCAATATATTTGGTCGATAGTGGCTGATATTAGCGAACAGAAAGCTGTACTTCGTGAACGCCAACAAGTTGAAGCGCTCAAAGTTCAACAGGTGAACCGGGAATTAAAACTGCTCGAAAATATTCTCGAAGGGGTTCTCGGTGGCTATTGGGATTGGTATATCCTCAGCAATGAAGAATATTTAAGTCCGGGCTTGAAACGGATGTTAGGATATGAAGACCACGAATTAGCCAACTCGCCCGAAAGCTGGCAAAGGATTATGTTTAGCGAAGACTTAACGCAAGTCTTCCAAAACTTTGACGATCATATCCAGAGTCGAGGAAAAATCCCGTTCTACAATGAAGTCAGATATCATCATAAAAATGGTTCAATGGTCTGGGTGCTGTGTCATGGTAAAGTGATTGAATGGGATGCTGATGACAACCCTGTCCGGATGGTCGGTTGCCATATTGATATTAGCGATCGCAAACAAACTGAACTTCACATCATCAAACTTGCCCAGCAACTGCAAAAAGCCCAGGAAGTTGCTCACTTGGGTCACTGGTCTTTTGATGTCGCTACCCAAAAAATCACCTGGTCTGAAGAAGTTTTTCGGATGTTTAACCGCCTCTTAGAGCAAGGAGAACCTAGCTTTGAGGAATATGTTGAGCAAGTTCACCCAGAAGATCGCGCCCTGTTTTTAAAAAAACTCACTGCTACCCGTCAAGGTATCCCGCAAAACTTTGATCATCGGATTCTCCGCTCTGACGGTACGATCTGCTACCTCAATGCTCGCCTTGAATTAGAGGTTCAGGACGAACAAGTCGTCCGGATGTTTGGTACCCTGATGGATATCACGGATCGCCGGGTGGCGGAACTCGAACTCGAACGCTTCTTTACCATTTCCCTGGACTTGCTTTGTCTTGCCGATACAGGCGGTCATTTCCGCCGCGTCAGCCAAGCTTGGTCAGATATATTGGGGTATTCCCCCGCCGACTTGAAGGGACAAGTTTTCCTAGACTTTGTCCACCCCGACGATATGGCCTCCACCCTCGCTGCTATTTCCACCCTAAAGGAGGGGCAGCCGGTTATGAGATTCACCAACCGCTATCGTACCAAGTCAGGAAGCTATCGCCATCTTGAATGGCTCTCTCTTCCCCAAGGCGAGTTGATTTATGCGGCGGCACGGGATATCACCGAGCGAGTCCAAGCCCAAAAACAACTCGAATCCCTCTTAACTCGCACCCAACTGCTGAATGCCCTGAGCTATCAAATTCGTCAATCCCTAGAGTTAGAGCAGATTATTCAGAGGACATTGGAGGCGGTTTTTGATGAGCTTGATGTTGATATTTGCACCTTTGCCGAATACCAGGAAAAACAGGGTAAGTCTTATGTGGAAATAGTACGAGAAAAGCGCAACTCAAGTTGTCCGAGTTGGTTAGGAATTTATGATGCCACCCAGTATCCGGACTACCATCAGGCGTTACTGACGAATCAGGTTTTTACCTTTAACCTGCAAAATCCGGGAAAGGATTGCGATCAAGGAATTTATGAGTTCTGTGAGTCCATGGGGGTGAATCTGTACCTGATGCTACCGATTCGGACTTCAGAGCAAATCGTCTGCTTAGAAATGGCTAGAATTGATAGTAGTCAAGAGTGGCGACGAGATGAACTTGAGTTATTAGAAAGTCTGGGGCAGCAAATTGCGATCGCCATGCAACAAGCCCATCTCTATCGAATGGCCCAGCAGCGCACCGAAGAACTACAAGTTGCTTATCAGGACTTGCAAGAGGCGCAAGTGCAACTGGTTCAAGCTGAAAAAATGTCCAGTTTGGGTCAATTGGTAGCGGGAATTGCCCATGAAATCAACAATCCGGTCAGCTTTATTTATGGAAATCTAGAACCGTTGGGGGAATATGTGGCTGGTTTATTAGAAATCATCCAAACCTACCAAGAAACTTACCCTGAACCACCGATAGACTTGAGCGAACTGATTGAAGAATTGGATCTTCCCTTTATCGCTGAAGACTTACCCAAAATGCTGAATTCCATGAGAACCGGAGCGGCTCGGATTCGGGATATTGTCAAGTCGCTGCGAACTTTTTCCCGTTTAGATGAAGCGAATTTGAAGGCGGTGGATCTCCATGAGAATCTGGATAGCACTTTGATGATATTGCAAAATCAGCTCAATGGCAGATCCGGTAAGCCTAAAATTAAAGTGGTTAAAAACTATGATGATTTGCCTCTAGTAGAATGCTACATTGGATTGCTAAATCAAGTTTTCATGAACTTGCTAGTGAACGCAATTCAAGCCATTGAGGATAAGCAAAAGATGGAGCTTAGTTCAAATTATCAAGGAGTCATTACGATAACCACCATGCCCAAAGAAGCGGGAGAGGTTGTCATCTCTGTGCAGGACAACGGCTTGGGCATGAGCGAGCAAGTCAAAGCGAAAATATTTGACCCTTTCTTTACCACAAAACCCATCGGCTCGGGGACAGGCATGGGGCTACCCACCAGTCATCAAATTGTCACTAAATATCATCAAGGGGAGTTGTATTTTGATTCAAGTTTAGGGGAAGGAACAACCTTTTTTGTGGGTTTGCCCCAGGGCAAGCCATCGCCAAGAGGTTGATGGGGCATCCGCCAAGCTAGACAGAACCGGGGAGAGACAGCAATCGGCAACAGAAAAAACCTAGGGGCGCTCTACAACAGGCCCCTAGGTCACGGGTTTTGGCTCAGTTGGTTGGGAGGATCGATGCGGTTGGCTAAGGCTGCCACGAGAATCATCGGTAAGCCGACGAGGAGACAGATACCCCATTGTTCTAGATTTAACGGGGCCGTGGAGAAGAGAGTATTCATAAAGTCCACTTGACTAAAGAGAATCTGTAACACCATGGTCACGGCGATGCCAATCCAAACGACCGGGGCTTTGGCCACCTCCACGTCTTGGCCTTGCAGTTTCTGGCCGAGGGTAAGGCCAATTTGACTCAAGCTGATGAGGTAGAAGACACGGCCAAAGACTAGGGCTTGAATCGCCATAGTCCGGGCGAGGGCTTCGGTGTCTCCCTCTGGGCCTTGTTCCCAGCCTTGCACCCACTCAAATACGCCAAAAATCAGAATCCAGTTAAACAGGGAAATCAGCAGAATCCGCTGTAGGAGGCGTTTGTTTAACAGGGGACGATTTGGGGACAGGGGCGGCTGTTCCATCACCTGCTTAGATTTGGGTTCAAAGGCCAGAGGAACGGTCATGGCGATGGAGTTGATCATGTTGAGCCACAACACTTGCAGGGAGAGAATCGGCAACAGGCGATCGAGCAGAACGCTGATGACAATGGTCATGGATTCCCCGCCATTGACGGGCAGGATAAAGGCGATCGCCTTAATTAAGTTGCGATAGACGGTGCGCCCTTCTTCCACGGCGGCCTCGATAGAGGCGAAGTTATCATCGGTCAGCACCATGTCGGAGGCTTCTTTCGCCACTTCCGTCCCCGTTTGCCCCATGGCGACCCCAATATCCGCTTGTTTGAGGGCGGGGGCATCATTGACCCCATCTCCCGTCATGGCCACGATATCCCCTTGGGATTGTAGGGCTTCGACAAGGCGCAGTTTTTGTTCTGGAGCGACGCGGGCAAAGACCACCCCCTCTTCGGCGGCCCGGACAAAATCATCTTGAGCCATCTCTCCGAGTTCCGCCCCGGTGAAGGCGATGACCTCTCCTGTGCGTTTCAGGCGCATTTGGGCGGCGATCGCACTGGCGGTCACTTTATGGTCTCCGGTAATCATTTTGACGCGAATGCCGGCGTGTTTACAGGCTTCTACTGCCCGGATGGCCTCCTGACGGGGTGGGTCAATCATGCCCTGTAAGCCGAGGAAGATTAATCCCTCAGTTACATCCTCATGGTCCAACTGAGGCCGGGACGGGGTTTTACGAGCCAGGGCTAAAACTCGTAAGCCGGAACTGGCCATGGTTTCGGCTTGATGATGAATCTCTTTCCCGTCGATGGGCTGGGGCTGTCCTTGGGCATCTAGCATCTGGTGGCAACGAGAGACGATCGCCTCGACAGACCCCTTCATATAAATGACAGCGTCGCTGGGGTTTTGCCCCTGATGCAGCGTCGCCATGTATTGATACTCAGATTCAAAGGGAATGACATCCTGACGGGGCAATTCCTCATTGAGTTGGGCCAGGGTAAATCCGGCTTTACGACCGCTCACCAGTAATGCCCCCTCAGTGGGGTCTCCCACGACGTTCCAGAGGTTGTCCTCTTGGCTTAAATGGGAGTCATTACAGAGCAATCCCCCTCGTAGACAATCTTTGAGGCCGGGATGTTGCTCTAAATCAATGGCTTGATTCTCTTGACAAATGTCTCCCTCGGGGGTGTAGCCCGTTCCGAGAACCTGATAGGCTTGCCCTCCGGCATAGATTTGTTGCACAGTCATCTGGTTTTCCGTCAGGGTTCCAGTTTTATCGGAACAGATGACCGTGGCACTCCCCAGGGTTTCCACCGCTGGCAACTTGCGGATAATGGCATGGCGACTGGCCATGCGAGACACACCAATGGCCAGGGCCACCGTGACCACGGCGGGGAGTCCTTCTGGGATGGCACTGACAGCTAGGGCGATGGTGGCTTCAAAGACTTCGTTGATGCTTTCGGCTGTTAGGTCGTCAGCATAGGCCAAGCCGACCGCTAGGGTGAAGGTGGCCACCCCGAGGATGATATAGAGCAGTTGGCGGCTGAATTTGTCAAATTTCCGGGTTAGGGGGGTGATGAGGTTCGTTTGTTTCTCCATCAATTGGGAGATACGCCCGGTTTCCGTGTCTTTGGCGATCGCCACCACCCGACCCAAGCCCTGACCGGAGGTGACGAAGCTGCCGGCATAGGCCATACTACTGCGATCGCCTAGGGGGGCTTTCTCGGCCACGGGTTGAGTCTGTTTCTCGACGGCGGTGGACTCTCCTGTTAACCCGGATTCGTTGACTTGTAGGTTTTTTGTCTCCACGAGACGCAGATCGGCCGGGACTTTATCGCCAGAGGTGAGGATGACTAAATCTCCCGGTACGATCTCCGTGGAAGGAACTTGTCGTTTTTCCCCGTCGCGATAGAGGGTGGCTTCTGTTTCAATGGAGGAAGAGAGCGCGGCAATGGCATTTTCCGCTTTGGTTTCTTGGACAAAACTAACAATGGCATTGATGAGAACAACCCCCCAAATGACCCAGCCATTGGCACTTGTCCATCCTTCTAACAAGAATTTAATGGCGCCAGCAATAATCAAAATATAGAGCAAGGGTTGATTAAACTGCTCTAGGAATCTGATAAAAGGACTTTTTCCGGCTTTGCCCTCAATGCGATTCAAGCCAAATTGAGCTTGGCGTTTTTCAAATTCGGATTGAGTTAAACCAACCTTAGGATTAACTCCCAGTTTTTGGGCGGTGTTTTCAATCGTTAGGGCGTGCCAGTTCGTCGGTTG
>NZ_JAWOCL010000066.1:0-3919 GCF_046483825.1 Sodalinema sp. | reverse complement strand
ACGAGATCCTCGACACCCTCGAGTGCGGCATCGAGCTGGTGGGCACGGAGGTGAAGTCGATCCGGGCGGGGCAGGCCAACCTGCGCGACGGCTTCTGCCTGATCCGCAACGGCCAGCCGCAGCTGCAGGGAGAGTTGCACGGTTGGAGGGGGGGTGGCTGAGGCGATCGCCAATCCAACCTTGCACTTTACCGCGATCTAACCAATCCTTCGCCCGTAAGGCCAGGGGATGAATGGCCTGATCGTAGTTATACGCATAGTAATGGGGAGGGTAGATGCGAGGAAGTTCCGCCGTGACGGGCCGTGGGTTGAGATAGCGGTGGCCGCACTGACGACATTGGACAATCTGAAAGATATCCCCCGAGGTATCGTATTCATAGTCTTGGCCACTGGCGTAGGGATGCCAGCGATCGCTACCACACACGCCACAGGAGACAAATTCTTGTTGTAGATTCACCCGCACCACCGTTCCTGTTCCTGCTAGACGACTGGGGTTTGACTCGACAGGGGTAGCGATCGCACCACCCGCCAGAGAAACCCCAGGTAACTCCGCCGAACGGTGATTTCCGGGCGATCGCGCACCGCATCATGAGCCAAGTGTAACTTGTAGTGAGGAATAGCCGGCCAGAGATGATGTTCAGCGTGATAGTGCATATGATGAGGGGCAAACATCGCCGCTTCCCAGAACGGAGGCCCGAAAGACACTAACCGCAAGGAATCACCGCTGCTGGCGGGATGACGCAGAACCCCATGATCGCAAAAGGCCCGAATTTCATCGGGAACAAAGACGAGGGCATAAATGGGAAACACCCAGAGCAGCAAATACGCCCAAATCGGCAAGGGAGACAGCCAAAATAACCAAATCAGTAGCGGCTGCCAAATCAACACCGGCAAGCGCTGTTTAACGTAGTCTTTGAGTGGGTTTTGGGGAGGGGTTGACCCCGTTTTAGGGGTAGAGTTCGACATTCCCCTCATGTTCATTCCCCTCATATTCATTCCCCTCATATTCATTCGCCCGAAGGGGGTGACTTTAAGAACCGTTTTGCCGAAGGTGGCCAGGCCCGAACAGTAGAGGAGGAAGGCCAGAGGGGAGTTTTTGCCCTCGAAGGTATGGAGATAGCGATCGGGATCAGCCGGGGTTCCCATGTGGCGATGGTGTTGTAGATGGTTGCGGCGGGCATCTTCTAGGGCCATAAACATCGGACCATAGACCAACCAGCGGGCTAGGCTGTCATTGAGGCGACGATTGGGATGCAACGCGCCATGAATGGCATCATGAGCCAGGATAAAGAGGGCATATTGACGGTTGCCGATGATGAGGATGGCGATCGCATAACTCCAGAGCGTCTGAAACTGAGCGGCGATCGCCAAACCGAGACCAATTCCCAGCCAGTCGAGGATGATATCCCGATAGGCCCGAGTTGGATTGAGGGTTAACCATTGACGTAACTGCGACGGGGCGATCGCCTGGCGAATCCGTCGTTCAATATCCGGCATGGTCATCGGAGGCGGGGAAGTGGTCGTCATACTGGAAGGGAACAGGGAACACCGGAACAGGGAACAGGGAATACCGGAACAGGCCAACAAACACCGGAGTTCTCACCCTGTCCTGTCAGCCAAGAGTATTTTAAGCAAACTTTCGTCGGCGAGGGGTTAAGCCAAGACCCTGATGGGTCATTGCCATTGCTTATAGTCCATTGGTCATTCTACAGCCGTTGTCTCAAGGTTTAATCCGGGAGTTTAATCCGGGAGTTTAATCCGGGAGTTTGATATATCCCCAGCGTCCACTTTCCAAATTCGTCTCGTAGAATGGCATCGCAGAATGATCATAGCCCCCAACATAACTCACCCAAACACCGCCATAGTGAACTCGCGCATAGCCCTGAGCCATCTCGCCAATGGCTGAAAACTTGAGCGGAACCACCAAACGACCTTGGCGATCGATCACTCCGGCGTTTTCCCCAACCCGAAGGCTGGCAAATCCATCGACAAAGGTTCCCAAATCTCGGGCGACGCCGCCTAACTCCTGTGTCAGTGATTCTGAAGTAATTTCCCAGTCGCCGTTGCGATCGCTATAGCCAAACTCAACATGAGACCCCCTCTCAAGGCGACGAATAGCAGCAACCCCTGATGAAAAGTCGCCTCCGATGCCCAGCGTTCCTTCAATGACCCAATCTCCTTGGGGATTGATGTAGCCACAACGCTCTCGGCCAGTCTCTGGAATCTCAAGACAGACGGCGGCTAAGCCCTCAGAAAAGGAGCGAGCCTCCTTGAACCGGGCCGCAATGACCGCTCTTGCACTGCGATCAATAAAGCCATAGTGACTCTTGCCACTGGGGCGAGCTTCAATGCGGGCTAACCCCTCAGAAAAAGGGGAAACGGCAACGAATTGGGGCGCGATGACCTCTTCCCCGCTGCGATCGATAAAGCCCCATTGTCCCTGAACACGCACAGCAGCCCGTCCGTCATGGAACGGTTGAACCGCCTCAAATTGGGCCGGAATCACCAACTGGCCCGTAGCATCAATAAACCCATACTGGTCTTGCTGTGAGATCGCCGCGAGACCCTCAGAAAACTCAGCAGCACTGCTAAACTCAGGGGCGATCGCCAACTGACCCTCGTGATCAAAATAGCCCCAACGCCGAGTTCCCGACTCATCCTCAAACAGAGCCGCCACCCGATCCTCCGCCAGATCTCCGAGTTCTTGCACCTGCCAGCCAGCGGGGGGAACCGGCCGAACCACCCTTTCTCGTTGCCGGTCAAACCAAGCCGCTTGACCCCGGATAGTCGCCTCTTGCACGATCGCCAATCCAGGATGGCCCGAAAAATGCTGATTCCCCGCCACCGCCGCCAGAGGAACCAAACCATGCCAATCCCGAGACTGACATAAAAAGGCCGCAATCTCGGCCCGAGTGCTAGCTGCTTGAGGTCGTAAGTGTCGTCCGTTGGGATAGTCAACAATTAAAAAACTCGCCGCCGCCGCCGCCGCCGCCTCTTGCGCCCAATCAGGAGTCTCTTGAGCATCCTGGACCATTTCAGCCAGGACTTGCTGAGGATTGGGGGGAATCGCCAAGCCTCGCTCTCGATAACGCTGGTGATCAGGCCGGCGAATTAGGGTCGAAAGAATTGCCAGGGCTTCGATACGAGTAATGGATTGATCGGCCCGGAAGGTTTGATCCGGATAGCCGACAAAAATGCCCTTGCGATAGGCCGTTTGGATGCTCGAATAAGCCCAATGATCGGTAGAGAGATCCCTAAACTCGGGTTCATCTTGATATCGCGGTCTCACGTCGGGAAAGCTATTCAGCATGAGAACGGCAAACTCGGCGCGGGTGACGGGATGATTGGGGCGAAAGCTGCCATCGGGATATCCATTGAGGGCGTTCTCGGCGGCCAGTTGGCTGATACAATCTCCTCCCCAATGGTCTGAGGTGTCTCGAAAGGATTGCCCGGCGGCTGCATCGGGGCGATTCAGGAGCGTTAGGCCGACGCTGAGGGGTATGGCGATCGCCCGCAAAACGCTTACGGATACAAGACTTCGGGGAGTTCGTCCTGGCGGGTCAACGGTCAGAGGCATGGTAATAATCTCACGAGAGTTGATCGAGTGCTTCTACTGTGACCGATCTATTGCGCTTTGGTGTGACTGACCTCACGCCTGATTCGGGGGCTGGCGTGGGAATCGGGGTTTGACGGCGATCGCTATTTTGCAGGGTTAATTGGCACAGGGAATTGGCACAGGGAATTGGCACAGATAATTTGTATACTCAATAAGTTGATTATTCAAGAAAACCCACCATGTCTGAGCCTCAATCCCGCCGGGAGTATATTCGCAACATCGCCCCCAAAGCGGCTGAGGATGACCATCCATCCCGTTGGTTTGAGCAGGTGTATACCACGGCTGAGGGAGAATCAGCGGCAAT
>NZ_JAWOCL010000265.1:0-13016 GCF_046483825.1 Sodalinema sp. | reverse complement strand
TCCACGGTCTGACCGTCTGAGTCGGTGTAGAAATGATTTAATCCGACATCTAAGCCAATAACTGTTCCAGTGGGTTCTCGTTTCTCCAACCTTTCTTGGTCGATACAGAACTGAACGTAGTATCCATCAGCGCGACGGACCACTCTCACCCGCTTAATCTGCTTTAACTGGTAGAAATGCAAGTCACGAGTCCCCCACATTTTGAAGCTGCCAGCCTTAAAACCGTCGGTGAAGGTAATCGTCCTTCTCTCCTCTGACAGCTTCCAACCTGAGGTTTTGTACTCGACTGAATCGCGAGTTTTAGGCTTCTTGAATTTAGGGAACCCTTTTTTGCCGGGAATCTTCTTCTTGCAGTTATTGTAGAAGCGAGCTATAGCTGCCCAAGCTCGTTCCGCCGAGGCCTGACGAGCCATTGAGTTCAGCTTTTTTGCCCAAGGAAACTCTTTGGCAAGAACCGCACAATAGGCGCTTAGTTCATACCGTCCAACTCCCTTGTTGTCCATCCAGTATCTCAGGCAACTGTTACGAACAAACCGAGCCGTCCGAATCGTCTCGTCCAGCCGTTCGTACTGCTCTTTGGCTCCTTCTAGCTTGGCCTCAAATACCAGCATGACACCCTTCAGTCATTTGACGGGATTGTACCACATTATACTACAGTGGTTACCGCGATTCATCTCAACGTTGAATCGCGGATTAAGGTAAAATAAAAGCGCGCCCCGACGCCAAGAGACGATTCTACCCAAATTCGTCCACCGTGACGTTCCACAATCCGTTTGCAAATCGCCAAGCCAATGCCGGTTCCAGGATATTCATCGCGGGTATGTAAGCGCTGGAAAATCGAGAAAATCCGGTCTGCGAACTGCGGGGCCAGGCCAATGCCATTATCCTCAATACAGAAGCGCCACATCTCATGATCTCGCTTGGCCTGAATCCGAATCCGTAGGGGAGACGCACCATGAAACTTAAGGGCATTACCAATCAAATTCTGGAACAGTTGCATCAACTGAATCTCATCGGCCATCACATCGGGTAAATCATCTGACTCAATCATGGCATGACTCTCCTCAATTCGACCCTGTAAATTTGTCCGCACTCGCTCAAGGACGGCATTCACCGATACTGGACGAAATGGCTCACCGCGCGATCCGACGCGGGAATAGGCCAGGAGATCATCAATCAGACGCTGCATATGGGTGACGCCTTCGACCGCAAAGCCGATAAACTCATGAGCATCTTGATCGAGGCGATCGCCATATCGCATCTCCAACAACTGCACATAACTCGACACCAAATTCAACGGTTCTTGCAAATCATGAGAGGCCACATAAGCAAACTTCTCTAACTCAGCATTGGAGCGTTCCAACTCCTGAGTTAACTTAGCCAAGGCATCGGCCTGACGAATCACCACCTTTAAAATGGCATCCCGCAAGGCTAAGGCGGCCTCGGTTTCCCAATCTTGCCAGGGGAGTGATTGGCCCTTCACCTGTTCAGACCATTCGGCAAACGAACCTCGTGGCGAGAGACGCACCATTCCATCACCGTCAAGATTTTTTTCGATAACATGGTTGGGGTCCCCGGCCCAACGCACCGTCTGGCGATATTCAGGGCGAAACCAGAGAATATAATGGCGCAGGGCCGGCGAAATGGCGATCGCTAGCACCCCACTCCCCACCTGACGATAACAAGCGGCGGTTTCATCAATCTCCTCTAGGCGATCGCAAGCAAAGACCTGATCCGCCATCTGCCCCTCAATCTTGGGGATTAAGCGCAAAATTTGTAACTGAGAGGGGGCTTTTCCCACCGAATCACAGACCCCATCGCGATAAATCACCGCTCCCGATGCGGCCACCATTCCTAAAAACGTATCTTCATGGTCTAACGCACCTTTCACCCAGTCTTGAGTGTCCGACATCGACTCGAGTAAGTGGGATAACTTGCGCTGACAGGCCACGCGATCGGCGTATTCCGTGGTCTGACTTTTAACCGACAACTCCAGAGACATCGCCTGAACCAACAACGTACAGGCCTCCCGTTGGGACTCCCGCAGATATTTCGGTGTCAGGTGATGACACGAAATCAAACCCCAGAGTTGCTGTTGTCGAAACAGGGACATCACCAGGGTCGATCGCACCCCCATATTCTGCAAATAGGTTTGATGACACGAAACAACCCCCCGTAACTCACAATGGGTTAAATCTAGGGGCGCTCCCGTTTGAGGGTTCTCCCGAGGAACCAGTGGCACATTCTCCACGTGAGCATCGGGAATCAGGCGACTATAGTTACGACTAAACAGATGACGACAGGGACGAGTATCAGCATCGGGGTAATGCAGGCCCAAATAGGCCGGGAGGTCCTCTCGCTTGGCCTCGGCGACGACAATTCCATGGCCTTGGGGATTAAACTCATAAGCCATCACCCGATCAAATCCCGTAAACTCGTAAATACTCTCAACGCCGGTTTGACAGAGTCGTTGGATATTGTCCGTCGTCTGTAACTGACGCACATGAGAGCGCACCATTTGATAGAACGCCGTTAGAGAGACCTCCGTCTCTTGGCGTTCGGGTTCCAACTCTAAAACCAGGATGTCATCGGGATTGCGATGAACTCGTCCTTGGAAGGATTTGGCTTGATTCTTCACCGTTAGGGTGAGACTCAAGCGAGGGGGAATGGTGGGATCGAGTTCAGAGGCGGCAGCATCCAAGGCCTGACGCTGTTTGGCATCGAGGACGTGCGCGAGGGGTTTTCCCAACAGGTCTTCGGCGGTGACACCTAAAAACGCCTCGCTATTGCGGCTAAGCTGGAGGATGTGGCGATCGCGGCGATCGCCATAATCCGACAAAACCACCACCATTCCGTGAGGTTGGATGCTGTCGTAATACTGAATGGGAGCTTCGATATCTATCATCTATTCAGTTCTCGGTCAGTTATGGTGTGTCAACTCAGTCTGCACCCAGTTACTCGTCTGGGAGTGGCTGTAAATGGTCGACCCAATCCAAGAGATAATGGGCCAGTTGTAGTTTCGTGCAAGAGTTAATTGAAGTTTGATTACCATTGGCATCGATGAACACCGCTTGATTGGTGTTGCTGCCAAACCCAGCATCCGGGACATCAACGGGATTAGCGACGATCGCATCGAGTTTTTTTCGCCGTAACTTTTGCAACGCAGGAGCGACAATATCGCCGGTTTGGGCCGCAAAGCCAATCAGCCGTTGGTGATGTTGTTTCCCCGCCGCCAACTCGGCCACAATGTCGGCGACCGGCACAATGGGGAGAGACTCGGGTAGCTTATCTTTGGCCAGCTTTTGCCCGTAGTATTGGGCTGGTTTGACATCGGCTACGGCGGCGGCCATCACCACCCAGTCCGCTTTGGGAAAATGGTCGTGCATCTGCTGACGCATTTCCTCAGCATTGGTGACGGGGATACTGTCAATCTCGGACAGTTGGGCGATGGCGTTCGCATTGAGGCAACTATGAACTAGGGTCACTTTGGCCCCGCGATGGGCCGCGGCCTGAGCGACGGCCACTCCCATTTTGCCGGTGGAGGGATTGCCAATAAAGCGGACTGGGTCAAAATACTCTCGTGTTCCCCCAGCACTGACGAGGACGTGATATCCGGCTAAATCTTGTTTACCACCACTATGGAGGAGAGATTCGATATGCGTCACGAGGCGATCGCCTTCAGCCAGGCGCCCCACGCCCACGCGATCGCACGCCAAAAGACCCGCTCCTGGGGAAATCCCATGAAAGCGGGGATGATTCTGTAACCGTTGCCAGTTCTCCTGTACGGTTTGTTGCTCCCACATATCCGTATTCATCGCCGGAGCGAGTAGCACGGGACAGGTTGAGGCTAAGACAACATTCGTCAGTAGGTTATCGGCAAACCCGTGACTGAGTTTAGCGAGGGTATTAGCCGTTAGGGGAGCAATGGCAAAGACATCAGCCCACTCTCCTAACTCAATATGTAGGGGTCGTCCATGAATCGACTGCCAGAAGCTCTCATCGGTGTAGGCGGGATGCCGCGATAAGGTGGCCAGGGTTAGAGGGGTGACAAAGGCCTGCGCCCCCGATGTGAGAATGACGCGGACCTCCGCCCCGTCTTGGACGAGCCTGGAGACCACCTCACAGACTTTGTAAGCCGCAATACCGCCGGTTAACCCGATGAGAACCCGTCGTCCTGTCAGTGATGCCATGAAAGACCCGAAAACTACAGTTGTCGGCGATCGAAAGCATCATCTTGGCGACTTAGCTTTCGTCGCAGTCTTCAAATTCTAGTAGATAACTGTAGGGTTCGACGAGGTCAGGACGCTCAAAGGCGATCGCCCGTAGTAGGTGCCAGTCTTCGAGTCCTTCGAACGGATTTGGATAATCATCCGCATCCAGTCGATTCGCTAATAGCTTGACTTGGTCTTCGGTCACAGCGGATAAATCGTCCCGAGACACAGTAATCGTGGTCATGACGGTCGCCTCCCTATTCCTAGAATGCACAACACAATTCCCTGAGGTCATTGCGTCTTAAACATGATGCAATCAGGGGAACCCACTCGAAACCCGGCTTTCACCGCATCTCGATGGATTCTAACGAACCCCTTACCTTTCATCTTAGGACATTGAGGGGCGATCGCCCCAGGAGTTAACCTTTCGCAATCTTGAGCGCCATTTCAGCGTCCTCTCGATGGCTGTGATCACCCCTGGGACTCGTTCTCCGAGGAATCTTCTAATACATCCAGGCTGACATCCAGGCTAAATTGTCGTAACCGCACCACTTCCTGCGGACAAATCTCATGAGCCATATCAAACTCGTGATACTCCACCGTAGCCCCCGCCGCCGTCAGCGTATCACGGGTTCGCTGAGCCGCCGTCAAAGGAACCACCCGATCAAAGCGCCCGTGCATGACTAACACCGGCGGAATGGGAGTCTGAAGCTGCGGTTCTCCATGGAGATAGCCACTCATAGCCACCAACCCCGCCAAGGGATAATGGAAGCCCACATCCAACGTCATCGCTCCTCCTTGGGAGAACCCCCCTAAAATCGTTTGACGTAACGGAATCCCTGAGTGACCCTCGAACTCATCTAACCAAGCCGCTAGTTCAGCGCGACTTTGCTCCAATCCGGTATAGGCTGGCGTTTCTAGGTCGTACCACATTTTGCCCCCAGGAACAAGGGGATGCAGCAGTGGCGCTTCAAGACAGAAACAGAGATAATCGGGGAGGTCTAAAATCGGCAGTAAGGAGGCTAAATCACGAGCATTGGCCCCCCAACCGTGGAGGAGGATTAAGGCCCCTCTCGGCTCAATTCCGGTTTGTGGTCGTATCTCAATCGCATCCATGGTCGTTGCTCTCGTAATCGTTGCGTGATCGTAACAATCAACGGTGACCCGTTGATTGGGTAAACCCCTTGTCATCCCAGTAATACCACGGATATTGCGTCAGGATTGAGCGACGGAGAGCATTTAATTGATAACACGGATATTGAGTCAGGATTGGGCTATAATTGAACTCAAATTGCTTAACTGATACGCTCATTTCAGAACGTGGCCGGTTGCAATATGTCCCCGACTGTTTTGCCAAAGTTTGCCAAACTGTGCCGATGACAAGATGAATTTTGCCATTCACATTGTCATCGGCACTTAGTCATCCACTAGATGTCCCGAAATAATGACTCATTCTCAGGCTCGGAAGGTGAATCCCGACTCGATTGATGCGTTTCCCCGTCGCGTATCGCACCCGGCCCCGCCCGTCATGAATCGCTCAAACTGGGGTGCTTCGGCTCCCAGGGAAGCCAAAAGCGAGTTCTCTTCCTCTCGTACCATCTCATCGGCGGATCTGGGGTTAATGGCCCCCTCAGGAGCGAAATATGCGCCTCACAACCGTGGTGGAGGGTTGACTCAGATCCCCTTAGCTGAACCGACGGGTGACTGGCCCGAACCCCTCTCGCAGCAGCCCAAGACCCCGGTTCAAACAGACTGGCGGAAACAGCGGGCGATCGCTCAAGCTCGGGTCGCCGCCCTACAACAACAACACAATCAGATCCTAGACGCTGAACGTCGTCAGTTACACCTCGAACTACTGATTATCCTCCTAACCCTTCTCGGGGGAGCGGGTTGGGGGATTTGGCATTGGTATGACCCAGCTATTGTCTCCTTACCGGGCCGACAACAGATCCAGGATGAGGTCGAATCCATCCCCACCCAGCCACTCCAGGCTGAATTAGACCCGACCACTCCAGCCAACGACGTTCCTCAACCCGGTTCCGAGGACCTAGCGGCCAACTCAACGGAGACCGAGGCCGCTCCCGCAGCGGCGTTGAGCGAGAACCTCATTGATGAGTCTGACGACGACTCAAATGCGATCGCTCCGGGTCAATTAAAATCCGCCCAAGCTCCGTCAGTCGAAGTTTTGAGCGAGTCTTTGCCCAGGGATAAAACCTCTCCCCTGAATCGAATTGCCCGCAGTTCCAAACGACCCATTGAAGGGTTGGCCGCCAGTTTACCGCCAAATCTCGATCAACCCGTCGATCGCAACTGGCGTATAGGCGGCTATCGTGTCAGTGACATCTATCTTCCTTGTCAACGGGCCGACGCATCCGACTGTCGCACTCAACATCCGGTTACAGGCTATTTGGATGTCTCCCATTGGGGCGTTGATTTAGCAATGCCGTATGGTGCGCCACTCTACGCAGTGGGGAAAGAAGGATCTGATGTGAAGGTGTCCTGTTATTACGATGGTGCTAAGGGCCTCGTGGGCCAGTTCAGCAGCAGTAGTTTTCCCGCCTATGAGTTTGAGGCCTTCCATCTCAGTGACTGTATTCCAGGGGTTCATCTCGCCGGTGCGTTAGTGGCGGCGGTGGGAAATAGCGGCATTTCCAATGGTCCGCATTTACATTGGGAGGCCTATTGGTATGGACGACGGGTGAATCCTCCTCGCTGGTCCCTGGAGTTTGTGGTTAAGGGAGATATTCAAGTCAATACCTCCAATAAGTACGTGTATTAAATCGGAGTTAGTGGCGATCGCCTTTGACCGTGAAATCGTTAAGATTTACCACTGCTGAGCGGTTCCTCAACCTGAGACTGTTCCCAACCTGAACTCGGTAAACGAGGCGGACGAGGACGACCCGAACGGTGTAGCAGGGTATAAAAACAGGGGACAATAAACAGCGTTAACAATGTCGCTAAGGATAACCCAGAAAACACGACAATCCCTAAGGGTTGCAAAAATTCCGAGCCTTCACCGACCCCCAGTGCTAGAGGAAATAAGCCCAGCACCGTTGTGACCGTCGTCATCAAAATGGGGCGCAACCGTTGTGGAGCGGCTTCTAACATTGCCTCATAGTAGGTTATCTCATGTTTGAGGCGAATTTGATTCGCTAATTCCACCAAAAGAATGGCATTGTTTACAACAATTCCTACCAATAAAACTACCCCAACAATTGCCGTAGCTCCGACCGCTGTTTCTGTTATATAAAGCCCTAAAATTCCGCCAGATAATGCCAGTGGTACGGTTAAAATAATCGCCAAGGGGTCAATCAACGAGTTATATTGAACCGCCATTACGACAAAGACCATAAACGTTGCCAAACCACCCAAAATTCGCAGCGACTGTTGCAATTGCTCGTTGGTTTCCGCCGCCGAACTGGGGACTCGGGTCACCCCTTGGGGCAGATCTAATCCTGCTAAAATGCCATCCACTTCATCGAGAGCCTCACTGAGATTCGCCCCCTCTGTGAGACTCCCTTCAATCAGAAAAATCTGACGTTGGTTAATGCGCTGAATTTCTCCGGGGGCAACTCCAGGGGTGATCTCACTGATATCCCCTAAACGCACCAAGTCGTTGGCGGAGGTAAACAGAGGAATCGACCCTAAACCACTAGCACGTTGAATCGTTCCCGTTGGCAATTGTAACCGCACATCAATTAGACGATCCTCCCGTTGAATTTGCGTCACAACAGACCCCTCTAGGGCTGTCTGGATGGTTTCGCCAATCGCTTGAGCCGATAGCCCCAAATCCGAGGCTCGCTCCCAATTTGGGCGAATTTGAATCTCCGGTTGTGGGTCTTCGGCATCGGGTTGATAATTGGCAAGGGTCGCTTGTTCTTCTAGGGCGGTTAACACCAGTCGTCCGGCCTCTTCAAGATGCTGAGGATCGGTTCCTTGTAACATGACATCAATATCATCCCGAGTCGGGGAGTTACTGAGAATCAGTCCCCGCACCGAGCCAGGACGCATTCGCACTGAGGTCTCGACGAGGGGGATGTCTTGGCTGATTTGGCGATTGACTCGTCCGACATAGGCGCCGACGTTGGTTCCGGGGGTGAGGGCAATGGTGCTAGAGGCCCGCAGGGCATTGGCACTGGTGGAGGTGCCGAATAGGAAGCCGCCGGCGGTACTGAAGGCATATTGCGTTTCCGGTTGGGACAACAGCAGTTCGTCAATGGCGGCCATCACTTGTCGGTTGTCCGAGACGGTGGTTCCGGGAGGAAATTGAGCCACCAGTCGAGCTTGGCCGGTATTGATGCGTGGCAGGATTTCCTGGGAGAGTTGTCCAGCCATCGAGAGGCTACCGCCACCAAGGACGATGACGGCTAAGGCGATGGTTAATAGGCGTATCCGCAAGATCCCTGAGAGGAGTCGTCGGTAGCCGCTGGTGAGGAGGGTCATGAAGCGGCCAAAGAGCCAAATGGGGGGGAAGCGATCGAGTCGTAAGGACCAAGGAATGGCTAAGAGTCGCGCGGCGAGGGAGGGAACCACCGTCAGGGCGATCGCCATCGAAGCCGCAACCGCAAAGCTGATGGTTAAAATCAGTTCGTTGAATAGAAGCGAGATAAAGCCCCCCAACATGAGAAAAGGAAGCACGGCGACGAGGTTGGTACTCGTTGAGGCCAGGAGGGCGGATTCTAATTCTTGGGCGGAGGTTTCGGCTTGTTGGCGTACTCGTTGGGCAAACTGCTGTTTGGGACTGAGGCTTGAGTGGCGATAGAGATCATCTGAAGTGGAACTCCCCGGTTGAGGATTGCGGGCGTTTTCGACTCCTTTGGCGATGTTCTCAAGCATGACAATGGCGTTATCCACCACAATCCCCACGCCGAGGGCCAGGCCCCCGAGACTAAAGACGTTGAGGGAGAGTCCGAATAGGCCCATGAGAATCATGGCGGTAAGGGTGGCCAGGGGAATCGCGAGAACCACGATTAGGGTTTGACGTAGGGAGCCAAGAAAGAGTAAAACCGCGATCGCCGCTAGTCCCGATCCTGAGAGTCCAGCGGTAATCACGTTTTGAATGGAACTGCGG
Organism: Sodalinema sp.; assembly: GCF_046483825.1. Lineage (NCBI taxonomy): Bacteria > Bacillati > Cyanobacteriota > Cyanophyceae > Oscillatoriales > Oscillatoriaceae > Sodalinema > Sodalinema sp. The sequence continues at coordinate 3,734 of NZ_JAWOCL010000265.1, read as the reverse complement.
ATGAAGCGAGATTCATCGAGGGTGGTTTCAATCTGCATATCTTCGGCAATCAGACCCGAGTCTCGGAGTTCCTGAATACGTTGCACTACACCTTCGACCACCTCGATGGTGTTGGCTTCGGGTTGTTTCTGAATGCTCACTTTCACCGCTGGCTGACCGTTGAGGGTCACGAAGACTCGTTGTTCTTCGGTTCCGTCAATGACTTGGGCCACATCTTCGACGTAGAGTTTACGAGGGCGATCGCCCCCTGTGCTGTTGGCACGAACGGCAATGCGACGAATCTCTTGCACCGTGTTAAAGCGCCCTGCGACCCGTGTTAGGGCTTCGGAAGACCCTCCCCGAATTAAGCCCCCGGCCGTATCTTGGTTACGTTCGCGCAGGGCGTTGGAGATGTTAGACACATTGAGTCCGAGGGCTTGTAAACGCTCAAGATCTAGGTTGAGGCGGACTTCTTCGCGCACTCCTCCGGAGATATCGACATTGGCCACACCGGGAACTCGCACTAATTCTCGGGCCAGTTCTTCATCGGCAAAAATCCGCAAGTCCACGGCCCGCAGCGAGGTGGAGGTCAGGGCCATTTCATAGACGGGCAGTTGGGAGGGATCGAATTTGAACAGTCGCGGCGTGTCTAGGGTATCTGGGAGGCGAGCGCGCGCTCGGTTTAGGGTGGCGGTGGCATCGTTGAGGGCTTGATCCACGTTCTGGCCGGGACGAAAAAACAAATCGATGCTAATGCGACCTTCTCGGGTACGGGAGAACAGTTGGACAACCCCTTCGGTGGCGCTGAGGGCTTCTTCGAGGGGCCGGGTGATATCGTTGACGGCCACTTCGGGGACAACGCCGGGGGCATCGGCCCGCAAGCCAATTCGAGGATAGGTGATACTCGGCAGCAAGTCCACGGGCATCCGCGTCACAATAAACCAACCCAAGACCATGACGGCAACGGTGAGGATTAAGGTGCCAATATGTCGCCGGATGGCTAGGGTGCTGAGACTAAGGGGTTGGTTGGACATGGGTTAGGGGAGGAGGCGAGAGAAGGCAAGAGGCAAGAGGCAAGAGGCAAGAGGCAAGAGGCAAGAGGCAAAAGGCAAGAGGCAAGAGGCAATGGGGACGATGCGGGTCACTATTGATTGTTTTCTGAGAGGAAGCTGCGGCGTACTGTTTGGCCGTCTTGGAGGGGGCGATCGCTGCGGACGATGAATTGCTCGCCGGGGGCGAGTCCGTTGAGGATTTCGACCTCGTCATCCTCTCGTTCCCCGAGTTCGACGGGGCGGGCGCTCACGGTGGTTTCGTTGTCATTGCCTTCGATGATGAACATGGTGTCACTGCCGGTGGCTGAAAGTTCTAAGGCTCGTTCGGGGACGGTGACTACCTGTTGTGAGGAACTGGTGAGGCTGACTCGGGCCAGTAAGCCGCCGCCGAGTTGTCCGTCGGGGACTTGAGGATTGCGTAGGGTGATTTGGACTGGAATCAGTCGGGCGACGGGATCGGCATTGGGGAAGATGCGGGAGACTTGGCCGCTAAAGGCTTGGTTGGGGAAGGCGTCTAGGCGAACGTCAACGCTTTGTCCGAGGGAAATTTGGCTGCGATCGCGATCGGGAATTTCGATTCTCACTTCGACCTCGCTAAAGTCTCCGAGTTCTAGGATGATGTCCCCAGTCTGTACGATGTCGCCGGGTTCGAGGAGGCGTTCTAACACCACGGCGTTGAGGGGTGAGGGAACATCGGTGTAGGAGAGTCGTTGACGGACACCATCGACGAGGGCTTCTTGCGCCCCGACTCGCTGCTGGGCCGAGGTGATGGCGCGATCGCGGATGCGGACTTGTTCTTGGGCCGATCGCAGTTGTTGTTCTAGGGTGCGTACCCGTGTTTGGGCTAGTTCGGCGTCTCGGCGGGGGACGGCGCCCTGGGCGGCTAAGTCTTTGAGGCGACGGGAATCGACTTGCGCTTGTTCGAGTTCGGCCCGGATTTCTTCGACGCGGAATTGGGCTTCGATGCTTTCGTTGCGCGCTTCTTCGACTTCGGACTGGCGCACGCTCACTTCGGATTCGGCCCCGGCTAGTTCCGACAGCAGTAGGGTATCTTCGATCTCGGCGATGACTTGTCCTTGAAAAACGGGATCTCCGACATCGGCGTTGAGGTGGAGGAGTTGTCCATCGCTACGGGCGCGGAGGGAGACTCGCCGCAGGGGTTGGGTGGTTCCGCTGTAGTTGAGGTCTCGGCTGCGGTTCTGGGCTTCGGCAATGGCGACGTCAACGATCACGGTGCGATCGCCGTCTTCTTGGGAGCGACCTCGTCCTGAGGGTTGAGCCTGGGCGCTGTCACGCTCGGCGGGGGTACAGCCCATCGTGAGCCAGAGGCTCCCCAGGAGTATCCCCATGAGCCAGGTTTTTGTAGGTGTCATTGAGCTGAGGGTGACGAGATGACGAGGGCTATTCACGGTTTAGACTCGTGGGCTGGTGTTGAGGTTCAACATCGTTAGAAGCACGAGAGAAGCACGAGCAAGCCGTCGCCTTGGGCTAGGATTAAGCCATTCTCGGCAGTGCATGAATACATGGCTTTGTCAAGATGATTAACCGCTGTTAGTCTTATCTTAAGCAAATTTCTAGTTTTTCTCAGCTCCGGCCAGATCCGAGAGACGGGGCTGGGAAATGTGAGTTAAACTCCGAGTAAGAGAGAATCATCGGTTCGTCACGCCTGCGATCGCAGGACTCAGAGTCGCTGAACGCCCGTTCGTTCACCTGTGTTGTCTTGGTTTTTGTCTTAATCATTTGTCTTAATCGTTTGGATCTACGGGTTATGGACCACGCAAAATTTGCCCTAAACCTCCCATCTCGCTGGGGATCTCGCTGGGGATCTGCTGGGGCGATCGCCCTATTGTGCAGTCTTGGCACGGTGGCCCCGGTGGCGGCCCAAAATTTACAGCATTTGCAACAACTCCTCTCGACTCAAGACTGTCCCCAATGTGATTTACGTAATGCTGGCTTGGTTCATTCCCGTCTGGCCGGGGCCAATTTGCAAGGAACCAACCTGGTTCGGGCCAATTTGAGTCAAAGTGATTTAGTTGGGGCCGATTTCTCGGGGGCGAATTTGACAGGGGCCTCTCTGGTGGGCGCGGATTTGACGGGGGCCAATCTACGAGGGGCGAATCTCACGGGTGCAGACTTACGAGGGGCGTATCTGACGGGGGCGCAACTCGATGGGGCCACGTTAACCAATGCTAATTTACGGGGGGCCTATGATGTCCCCAGTACGGTAGTCACGCCCAATGATTTGCTCGCTTGGGCCAATGATGAGGCGCAACAGGGAAACTATGAGGGGGCGGTGAGTTATTACACGGATGCGATCGTCTTAGATAGTCAGTTTCCGTTAGCCTATCTCGGCCGGGCTGCGGCCTATAACCGTATGGGGGAAACGGACCGGGCGGTGGCGGATGCTGAACGAGCGGCTGAGATTTATTTTGCGGCGGGAAATCAGGAAGGCTACGAGACGGCTAACTTTTTTGCCTCGGCTATTGTGGCGGAGGAAGAGGCGTTTCAGGAGGCTCGGGAACGACAACGTCGCGGCGATTTGGGGGGCAATATCCTCAATGTAATTACGGGAATTGGCAGTCTTTTGTTACAGGGAGTTTTGCCGTTTTAGGGCAGGAGGCAAGAGGCAAGAGGCAAGAGGCAAGAGGCAAGAGGCAAGAGGCAAGAGGCAAGAGGCAAGAGGCAAGAGGCAAGAGGCAAGAG